>JBDIAP010000016.1:0-41897 GCA_039812485.1 Kineosphaera sp. | reverse complement strand
GGACGACCGTCACTGCGCGCAGGCCGGCGTCGATCGACCGACCGCAGCCAGGCTGTGCTTGGCTCGCCCCATGACGAACGACCCCATGACGAACGACCCCATGACGAACGACCCCATGACGCCCGACACGGTGGTCACGTCCGAACGCCTCGTCGATGCCGACGCCGACACGATCTTCGAGCTCATCGCCGACCCCGCGCAGCAGCCCCGCTGGGACGGCAACGACAACCTCGCCGAGGCGGCGCCCGGCCAACGGGTGCGGGCGGTCGGCGACCTCTTCACGACGACGCTGACGATGGGCAGCGACCGGCAGAACCACGTCGTCGACTTCGAGGAGGGCCGCCGCATCGCGTGGCGCCCCTCCGAGCCGGGCAGCGAACCGCCCGGCCACCTCTGGCGCTGGGAACTGGAGCCGCGCGGCGAGGCGACGTGGGTGCGTCACACCTACGACTGGAGCGAGCTGCGCGACCCCCATCGCCTGCCGCGCGCCCGCGCGACGACCCCCGAGCGGCTGCGCGCATCGATCGATCGGCTCGCGGCGCTGGTCGAGCGCGGCGACTGACGCCGCGGACGTCAGGCGGGGCGGGCCCGACGTCGGCGCGTCGGCGAAGCCGGCGCCGATCGCGCGGCCCGGTGGCGCTCCAGGGCGACACCGACCCAGAAGCCCACGTCCGCGTCGTCTTCCAGCGCGGAGGCGTCCACGCTGATCCAGCTCGGGCCCATCGTGCGCCCCGCACCCATCTCGGCCTGGGTCGCGCCGGGGCGGGCGAGGAGCTCGCCGCTGCGGGAGCCATCGACGCGCACGAGGAGGTCGCCGCCGCGCTGGGCGCAGCAGACCATTGCGCCGTCGAGCATGAAGGCGCGGCCGCCGAACATCGACTTCTCCACGAGCATTCGTGCGTCCGCAAGATCCTCCGCCGGATCGCCCGCCCGGCCACTCGCCCGACTGCCCGCTGGAGTGCCCGCCGGAGCGCCCGCCAGAGCGGCGCGGACGCGGTCGGCCAGCGCGTCGCGGTCGACATCGGGCGCGCTGCGGCTCACGGGGCGAACGACGGGCGGTCGAAGACGAGGACGCTCTCGACGATTCGGCCGCCGCGCACCGTGAAGCACTCCGCGGCCGGGGCCGTGCTCGTCGCCGCCGTCCGCGGGTAGTAGAAGAGCGCGACCCGCTCGCCGTCGGCGAAGCTCGCGATGTCGCCGACGCCGGTCAGGGCCGGGGCGAACCCGCCGATGAACTCGCGGTAAGCGGTCTTGCCGGTGATGTCGTGGCCGGGCGCGCGGCAGACGATGTCGTCGGCGACGCGCTCCATCGCCCCCTCGACGTCGCCGCTGGTCCAGGCGCGGTGGTAGTCCAGGACGGTGGCCGTGGGTGAGGTCATGGCGGTCTCCTCGGTGCTCGGTGGGGTCGTGCTCGGTGGGGTCGTGCTCGGTGGGGTCAGCGAGTCGTTCGGCGGGCTCGGCGAGTCCTTTGGTGGGGCAGGTCAGGTGCCCATCGGGCGCCAGTCGTCGGGTCCCGGATCGGCGCCGGAGGCGGCGACGCGCAGGCGCGGGACGAAGTGGGCCCAGCCGTCGGCGTGGCCCGGCACCTGCGGCTCGGGCAGATCGGCGTGCACCAGGTCGACGCGCGTGCCGCCCGGCGTCGCCGTGAGCGTGAAGCCGACCGTCGAGGCTCCGGGCGGCAGTTCGCTGCTCTCCGCCATGCCCCAGGAGACGACGACGCGGCGCGGTCGCTCTACGACGAGGTAGGCGCCGCGCACCGGGTGGCCCGCGATGTCGACGGCGAACCGGCCGCCCGGCCGCGGGTCGAGATCGGCGAATTCGCCCATCCACGCGGTCATCCCGGCGGCCGTCGTCAGGTAGTCGAAGACGACCTCCGGCGTCGCCTCGATCTCGATCGACGTCGCGAACTCAGCCACGCGCACCTCCCGGCGCCGACCCCTCGCCGGCGGCGTCACCGAGTGCACCCCCGGGCCGGTCGCCGAGCGCGCCCGCCTCGACCGCCGCCTTGAGCGCGGCGAGCTTCGTCGGCCAGAAGTCGTCGAGATAGGCGCGGACGGCCGCCAACCCGTCGGTGTTCACCGCGAACAGGTGCCGCGTGCCCTCCCGTCTGCTGGTGGCCAGACCTGCCGACCGCAACACCCCGAGGTGGTGCGACGTGGTCTGCTGCGACAGCCCGAGCTGCTCGGCGAGTGCCCCCACGGCACAGGGCTCTGTGCGGATCGCCGCGAGGATCGCCCGCCGGTTGGCGTCGGCGAGCGCGCGCAGGGCGCGGTCGAGGTCGGGGTCGGTGGCGTGGGCGTGGGCGGCTGACATGTCGGCTCCTGGGCGTCCGTGTCGAGGTGACGGCCCGACACTACCACAAGCAGCGATTTGTACCTATGGGTATGAGTGGAACCTAGTGTGCGCGTCGGCGCCTCCGCGCGGTGCGCTCCTGGACGCGCGTGTTGCCGACGGCCTCTCCTCGCGTCAGAGGGTCGTGGCGACTCCGCGAGGGGCGCGACGGTGCGGGAAGAAAATGGCACTCACAACACTTGAGTGATGTGAACTCAACTCTTGGAGGTGCCGGATGACGTCGATGCGTCTTCCTCTGCTTTTCGTCGACGACCAGGTGGTCCTGCCCGGCATGGTCGTCCCCATCGAGCTCGACGACGCGCGCCAGGCCGCCGTCGACGCCGCCGTGTCGAGCGCCGACGACACCCTGCTCGTCGCGCCTCGGCTCGAGGACCGTTACCCCGCCTACGCCGTCGTCGCCACGATCGTGCAGCGCGGTCGCACGCCGAGCGGCGAGCCCGCGGTCGTCGTGCGCGGCCAGTCCCGCGTGAAGCTCGGCCAGGGTGACAGCGGCCCCGGCGCGGCGCTCTGGATGCACGTCGAACCGATCCCGGCCGACGAGCCGAGTGACGAGGTGGCGGCCCTCGCGAAGGAGTACCGCACGCTGCTCGTCGCCTACCTGCAGCGGCGCAACGCCTGGCAGGTCATCGAGAGCGTCAACCGCGTCAACGACCCGTCGGCGCTCGCGGACCTCGCGGGGTATGCGGGATACCTCAGCACTGCCGAGAAGCGCGACCTGCTCGAGACCCCCGAGGTCGCGCAGCGGCTGACGATCCTCATCGCCCGTCTGCGCGAGCACATCGCCGAGGCCGAGCTCAGCGACAAGATCGCCAAGGACGTCCGCGAGGGCGTCGACAAGACCCAGCGCGAATACCTCCTGCGCCAGCAGCTCGCCGCGATCCGCAAGGAGCTCGGCGAGGGCGAGCCCGAGGGCGCCGACGACTACCGCTCCCGCGTCGAGGCCGCCGACCTGCCGGAGAAGGTCCGCGAGGCCGCCATGCGCGAGGTCGGCAAGCTCGAGCGCGCCAGCGAGCAGAGCCCCGAATCGGGCTACCTGCGCACCTGGCTCGACACCGTCCTCGAGCTGCCGTGGAACTCCACGACCGTCGACTCGACCGACATCGCGGCGGCGCGCGAGATCCTCGACGCCGACCACCACGGGCTGGACGACGTCAAGGACCGGATCGTCGAGTTCCTCGCCGTCCGCGCCCGCCGTGCCCAGCGCGGCCTGGAGGTCGTCGGCGGTCGCGGCTCCGGGGCGGTCCTCGCCCTCGTCGGCCCGCCCGGCGTCGGCAAGACCTCGCTCGGGGAGTCGGTCGCGCGGGCCCTCGGCCGGAAGTTCGTGCGCGTCGCCCTCGGGGGCGTCCGCGACGAGGCCGAGATCCGGGGTCACCGGCGCACCTACGTCGGCGCGCTCCCGGGCCGGATCGTCCGCGCGATCGGCGAGGCCGGCTCGATGAACCCCGTCGTGCTCCTCGACGAGATCGACAAGGTCGGCTCGGACTACCGCGGCGACCCCGCGGCGGCGCTGCTCGAGGTGCTCGACCCGGCGCAGAACCACACGTTCCGCGACCACTACCTCGACCTCGACCTCGACCTGTCGGACGTCGTCTTCCTGGCGACCGCCAACGTGCTCGAGTCGATCCCGCAGCCCCTCCTCGACCGCATGGAGCTCGTCACCCTCGACGGCTACACGAGCGACGAGAAGGTCGCCATCGCCCGCGACTTCCTCCTGCCTCGGCAGCTCGATCGCGCGGCGCTGACCGGCGAAGAAGTCGAGCTCACCGACGACGCGCTGCGGCTCCTGGCCGCCGACTACACCCGCGAACCGGGGGTGCGGCAGCTCGAGCGGTTCGTCGCCAAGGTGCTGCGCAAGGTCGCGACGAAGCTCACCGACGGTGGCGAGCACCGCGTCAAGCTCGTCATCGACGAGGGCGACCTGCGCGATTATGTCGGGCGCCCCCGCTTCACCCCGGAGTCGCACGAGCGCACGAGTGTGCCCGGCGTGGCGACCGGCTTGGCCGTCACGGGCATGGGCGGCGACGTGCTCTACATCGAGGCGAACGCCGTCGACGGCGAGCCCGGCCTGACCCTCACCGGTCAGCTCGGTGACGTCATGAAGGAGTCGGCGCAGATCGCGCTGTCCTACGTGCGCTCGCACGCGGCCGATCTCGGGATCGAGGACCTGAGCGTGCTCGACCGCCGCATCCACGTGCACGTGCCCGCGGGCGCCGTGCCCAAGGACGGTCCGTCGGCCGGCGTGACGATGGTCACCGCGCTGACGTCGCTGGCCACCGGTCGTCCCGTGCGCGGCGACGTCGGTATGACGGGCGAGGTCACCCTCAACGGTCGGGTCCTGCCGATCGGCGGCGTCAAGCAGAAGCTGCTCGCCGCCCAGCGCGCGGGCCTGACCACGGTCTTCGTGCCGCAGCGCAACGAGGCCGACCTCGACGACGTGCCCGCCGAGGTGCTCGAGGTCATCGACGTCCGGCCCATGGCCGACGTCGCCGATCTCGTGCGGCAGGCGTTGGAGCCGGCAGGCGCCGACGCCGCCACGGAGGGTGAGGCCGCCGCGGCCTGACCCCGACACCCCTCTCACGATCGCGCGCCACCCGGCCGGGTGGCGCGCGATCGCGTTGTGGCGCCGACACGCCGCTGACGTCGAGGGAGCCGTCGTGACCCCGGCCCACCCGGGCCAGGAGCGAGCGTGCGTGCTCTGCCGCGACGTCGTGGCGCAACGTCGCCCGGTGTGCCCGTCGTCTCGCGCCGCCGCCGGTCCTGGGTGGCGGTGCAGGGACGCCTGAGCCATGCTGACGCCATGCCTCGGCTGCCGAATTTCGGACCGATCGGTGAACTCGACGTCAGCGAGTGGATCGGCGAGCCGCCGGCGCCCACGATGGCCGGTGTGCGCGGGAGCGTCGTCGCGATCGAGGCGTTCCAGATGCTCTGCCCGGGGTGCGTGACTCACGGCCTGCCGCAGGCGGCGCGCCTGCATCGGGCCTTCGGCCGCGATGTCGTCGTGCTCGGGCTGCACACGGTCTTCGAGCACCACGAGGTCATGGGCGTCGAGGCGCTGAGGGTGTTCCTCGCCGAGTTCCGGATCCCGTTTCCCGTCGCTGTCGACCGTCCACGCGGGATGGGTCTGCCGGTGACGATGGAGCGGCTCGGGCTGGAGGGCACGCCGACGCTGTTGCTCGTCGACCGCGACGGTGACGTGCGCTTCCGTGGCCTGGGCACCGTCGACGACCTCGCGCTCGGGGTGGCGGTGGGCACGCTCGTCGCCGCCTGACCCCAGCAGGCGACCTGGCGCCGGCAGACGACCTGACCCCAGCAGATGACCTGACCCCAGCAGATGACGAGTTCGTCGCGGCGCCACGGCTCGACCGCATTCGCCCCTAGGCTCGCGAGATGAACGCGCCCCCCGCCACCCCCTACCTGGTCCTCGACGAGCAGATCCTGCGCGACAACATCGCGCGGACCGCCGAGCGGGCCCGCGCCGCCGGTGTCGCGCTCCGGCCGCATGTCAAGACACACAAATGTGTGGAGATCGCTCGTCTCCAGCTCGAGGCGGGGGCCGTCGGCATCACCGTCGCCACCGTGTCGGAGGCCGAGGTCTTCGCCGCAGCAGGCTGCGACGACATCTTCATCGCCTATCCGCTGTGGGTCGACGCCGCCAAGGGAGAACGCCTGCGGGGGCTCGCGCAGCAGTGTCGGCTGCGGGTCGGGGTGGACTCGTCGGCCGGGGCGCGGCAGCTCGCCGAGGCCGTCGCGGGGTCACCGATCGACGTCGTCGTCGAGGTGGACAGCGGGCACCACCGCTCGGGCGTGCGTCCGCAGGAGGCCGGTGCCGTGGCCCGGGCCGCGACCGACGCCGGGCTCCGCTGTGTCGGGGTGTTCACATTTCCGGGGCACTCCTACGCGCTCGACGGCGGTCGCGCGCGGGCGGCGGCCGACGAAGCCGCGGCGCTCACACGTGCCGCGGCGAGTCTGCGGGAAGCCGGTGTCGAGCCGCAGGTCGTCAGCGGCGGGTCGACACCGAGTCTGGAGTTCACCGACACGGGTGTCGCCACCGAGGTGCGGCCGGGCGTCTACGTCGTCGGCGATGCGCAGCAGTGGGAGCTGGGCAGCGCTCGACCCGCGGAGATTGCGCTCACGGCCCACGCGACGGTCGTCAGCCACGCCGGCGGGCGCGTCGTGCTCGACTCGGGGAGCAAGATCCTCGGGGCCGACCGGGCCGGCTACGCCACCGGCTTCGGGCGGCTCCTCGATCACCCCGACGCGCGGATCGTCATCCTGTCCGAGCATCATGGGGTCGTCGACCTGGCCGGTGCCGCGCTGCCGGAGCTGGGCAGCATCGTGCGGGTCGTGCCGAACCACGTCTGCAACGCCGTCAACCTCGTCGACGAGCTCGTCGTCGGCGACCCCGCGCGGGCGGTGACGTGGGCCGTCGCGGCGCGCGGCCGCAACTCCTGACCCGCTCGCCGCCCGCGGCCCGTCACCGCCGCGCCGCGGACCTGAACGCGCCGCGGACCTGAACACGTCGCGGACCTGAACACGTCGGCGTGCGACGCCCTCTGGCGAGTCGAGGCCCGCCCCTGGCGCGTCGAGGTCGTCGGCGGGGGCGACTATTCTGGGCGTTCGTCCAAGTTGCGTGTCACGGTGCCTCGCACCGCAGGTCGAGGCCGTGCTCATCGGCCTGTCAGGAGTTGCCCATGTCGCCGTCCCCCGAGGCCGACGAGACCAGCGCGGGGCCCCCGAAGCAGGGGCCCCGGACGCCCGAGTCGACCCGCGACAAGGGCACGGGCACCAAGGGCCCGGGCACCGAGGGCACGCGCACCGAGGGCACGGAGCACGCACAGGGCACGGAGCGGACAGGGCAGGGCACGGAGCAGGCAGAGCCCACCGCCCACGGCGACCCCGGCGACGCGCCCGCCGCCAAGGGCACGTCGCGTCAGGTCCGTCGGCGTCGGGCGCTCGGCATCGGGGCGGCGGTCGTCGCCGTGCTCGTCGTCATCGGCATCGTGCCCCAGACCCGAGCCGCGGTCGGCCGCGAGGCCGGGGCCGCCACCGACGTGGCGCTCTCGGTGCTGCCGGCACCGGACGTCACCGAGCTGCTCGACCACCTGCCGACGCGCAACCGCGTCCTCGCCGCCGACGGCAGCCTCATCGCCACGACCTGGTGGCAGAACCGGCAGGTCGTGGCCACCGCGCAGATCGCCCCGGTCATGCGGCAGGCCCAGGTGGCCATCGAGGACGCGCGCTACGCCGACCACGGCTCGGTCGACCCGATCGGCCTCGGGCGCGCCGTCGTCTCCAACCTGACGTCCGGCGACTCGACGGGGCAGGGCGGCTCGACGATCGAACAGCAGCTCGCCAAGAACCTCGTGCAGCTGCAGGCAGAGCTTTCCGGCGACGACGCGGCGACCGACGCGAGCACCGACAAGACGGTCTCCCGCAAGCTCGACGACATGGTGCTCGCAGCCCACCTCGCGCGGGCCCGCAGCAAGGACCAGCTGCTCACCGACTACCTCAACGTCGTCTATTACGGCGAGGGCGCCTATGGGGTGCAGGCGGCGGCCGAACGCTACTTCGGCACGACCGCCGACAAGCTCACCCTGCCGCAGGCGGCGCTGCTGGCCGGGCTCGTGCAGTCGCCGTCGGCCTACGACCCGCTCGTCCATCCGGAGGCGGCCTTGGCGCGGCGCAACGTCGTGCTCGCGGCCATGCGCGAGCAGGGCCTCATGAGCGCCGCTCGCTACCGCGCCGTCGCGCGCTCGGCGCTCGGACTCGATCCGCAGAAGCCCATCCAGGGCTGCATCTCCTCCGACCACCCGTTCTTCTGTGCGTATGCCGTCTCCGCCGTGCATGCGAATGCCCAGCTCGGCGACTCCCAGGCCACGCGCGACCAGGCGTGGAAGGTGGGGGGCCTCACCGTGACCACGACGTTGGACCCGGCCGTGCAGAAGGCGGCCGACGCCGCGATCAAGGGCCGGTCGTTGCCGTCGTCGCTGCACGACGCGGTCGCCGTCGTGCGCCCCGGCACGGGTGCGGTGCTCGCGCTCGGGCAGGACATCCCCTACGGCACGGGCGCCGGACGGTCGACGCAGTCCTACGCCATCGACGCCCGTGACGGTGGGGCGGCCGCCTTCCAGGGCGGCTCGACGTTCAAGACCTTCACCCTGGCCACGGCCCTGGCGCAGGGGTGGAACCTGGACAGTGACATCGACGCACCGGACAGCGGCACCCCGGTTGCCCTGTCGAGCTTCAAGAGCTGCGTCGGTCTCGCCGGCGGCACGTGGGCGCCGCGCAACGCCCCTGGCGACCCGTCGGGCCGGATGTCGCTGCGCACCGCCTTCGAGAAGAGCGTCAACACCGCCTTCGTCGCGCTCGAGGCCGACGTGGGCATCTGCGAGGTGCGCGACCTCGCGCAGGGACTCGGCGTCACCCAATCGGACGGGCAGCCGCTGCAGCCGTTGCCGTCGTTGACGCTCGGCGCCTCCAACACCTCACCGCTGACGATGGCCTCGGCCTATGCCGCGTTCGCCGCCGACGGACGCTTCTGCGCCCCCACTCCCGTGGCGTCGGTGGCGACCGCGTCGGGCACGCTCTCGTTCGCCTCCACGTGCCGTCGGGCGGTCGATCCGAAGGTCGCCGAGCAGGTGCGCGACGGCCTGCGGGCCGTCGTCGAGTCGGGCACCGGTGACGGTGCCGCCATCGACGGCGTCGATGTCGGCGGCAAGACGGGCACGACCGACACGTCGGCCTCGACGTGGTTCACCGGCGTCACCGACAACCTCGCCGCCTCCGTCTGGGTCGGCGACCTGTCCGGCGGCACCCACGACCGGCTCTACGGCGGCGACATCGCGGCTCCGCTGTGGCGCAGCGTCGTCACGCCTGTCGCGGGTGACTGAACCCGTCCCGGGTCAGCGGCCGAGGCGCGTCGAGTCGTCCTCCAGGACGCCCGCGAGGCGGCGCGTCAGCGTGTCGCGCCAGGCGGCCGGCAGCTCCGGGGCCGCCAGGAGGGCGTGGATGCCGGCCTCGTCGTCGCGGTCGAGGTTCATGACGCGGCTCGTCTCGGCCGCGCTGACGGCGCCGGGCGGCCGGTCGAGCAGCGTCAGGCGGTCGCCCGCGGCGACGGTGCCCGCGACGAGCACCCGCACGTAGAAGCCGCTGCGCCCGCTGGCCTGCACCTCCCGCGGCAGGTGCGCGCGCCCCCATCGGTCGGCCAACGTGCGGCACGGCCGGCGCGGCTGGGTGACCTGCACGGTCGCCGATCCGAGCCGCCACGTGTCGCCGAGGAAGACATCGGTCTCGGACACTGCGCTGACGGTGACGTTTTCGGAGAACCCGCCGTCGGGCACGTCGACACCGTCGGCCCGCCAGCGCGGGTAGTGCTCGGCGCAGTAGAGCAACGCAGCCTTGTCGGGGCCGCCGTGCACCGCGAGGTTGCCCTGTTCGTCGCCGTCGAAACCGAGCCGACCCAGCGCCACCGGCCCCTCGACCGGCTCCTTGGCGGCGGCGGTGACGAACGTGCGCCCGCTCCAGGTGCGGGTCACCGCCGGCCCCACCCGCACGGCGAGCACGGTCCCCTCGGTCGATCCCTGCTCCGCCTGGCGTTGTCTCACCCCCACGAGCGTAGTGCGACGCCCTCGCACCCGGTGCGGCGTGCTTCAGGGCGTGTGCCTCGACGGGTCACTGCTCGCGAGGCCCGGCGGCGTGCCACGCGGCGTCGTATCGTCGGCCCATGAGCAACGTGCTGCAGCTGCGACGGCCCCGGCGCGGCGCCCGCCCGGAGCCGCTGTGGCGCGAGGCCGTCGGTGACGTGCTGCGCGAGGAGCGCGCCGACCGCGCCGAGCGCATCGTCGACGTCGCCGCCCGCGCGGGCGTGGCGCCGCAATACCTCTCCGAGATCGAGCGCGGCCGCAAGGACCCGTCCTCGGAGGTGCTCGCCGCGGTGTGCGGAGCGCTCGACCTCACCGTGCGCGAGGTGGCGACCCGCGCGGGCGCGACGATGGCTCGCGGCGCCGGCGGGCCGGTGTGCCTCGCCGCGTGACTCGGGCGCTGACTCGGGTCGGCCCGACTCCGGCGGCGCGACTCGGGTCGGCCTCACTCGGGTCGGCCTGACTCGGGCGCTGACTCGGGTCGGGCTGAGTCGGCGGTCCGACTCAGCCCGGGCGGTTGGCGACGATCTCGTCGACGATGCCGTAGTCGAGCGCGCCCTGCGCGGTGAGCACGAGGTCACGCTGGGTGTCCTCGCGCACCTGCTCGCGGCTGCGGCCGGTGTGTTCCGCGAGGATCTGTTCGAGCATCGTGCGCACCCGTTCGATCTCCTGCGCCTCGAGGATGAGGTCGGGCACCGTGCCGCGGCCCTGCGCGGCGGGGGCGTGCACGACGACCCGCCCGTGCGGCAGGATCGCCCGATGCCCGCGCGCGCCCCCGGCGAGCAGCACGGCCGCCGTCGACGCCGCCTGCCCGACGCAGATCGTGTGCACGGCGGGCCTGATGAACTGCATCGCGTCATAGATCGCGAGCATCGCCGGGATCTGCCCGCCGGGGGAGTTGATGTAGAGCTGCACCGGCTGATCGGCGCTGTCGGACTCCAGGTGGATGAGCTGGGCGATGACCGCGTTGGCGACGCCGTCGTCGATGCCCGTGCCGAGGTAGACGACGCGGTCGGCGAGGAGGCGGCTGTAGATGTCGACGGTGCGCTCGCCCTGCGCGGTGCGCGTCGTCACGTAGGGGATCGAGTAGGTGCTCATGCCGGCGCCCCCAGCCCGATCCGCGCCCGGGTCAGCGGCAACGCCTCCTCCAGGGTGTCGACGATGTGGTCGACGAACCCGTAGGCGAGTGCGGCGTCGGCGTCGAACCACCGGTCCCGGCGCGAGTCCCGTTCGATGGTCTCGACGCTCTGGCCGGTGTCTTCGGCGACGAGGGCGATGACGGTGTCGCGCGTGTGCCGCAGGTCGTCGGCCTGGATCGCGATGTCCATCGCGGTGCCGCCGATGCCGGCCGAGCCTTGGTGCAGCAGCACCTTGCTGTGCCGCAGCGCGTAGCGCTTGCCGGGCGTGCCGGAGCTCAGCAGGAACTGCCCGGCGCTGTAGGCCATGCCGAGGTTGACCGTGACGACGTCGTTGGGCACCGCGCGCATGCAGTCGCGGATCGCGAGCATGCCCGGCACCGAGCCGCCGGGGGAGTTGAGCAGGAGCCGGATGTCGGCGCGCGGGTCCTGCGACGACAGCACGATGAGGCCGGTACACAGGCGGTTGGTGTTCCAGTCTTCGAGGGGTTCGCCGAGCAGCAGGGTGCGGCGCTCGAAGAGTCGTCGGTAGAGGTCGTCGTCGAGGGATCGTCCCGGGGGCGGTAGGTCGTTGCTCATGCCTCGAGCCTGAGCCCGGCGCGACCGTGGGGTCGCACGGCGCTGCTGTGAGCAGCGCTGCCGTGAGCAGTGCCGGCGTGAGTAGCGCTGCCGTGCGCAGTGCTGCCGTGAGCGGCGCTGCCGTCGACAGGGACGGGGGCGGTCAGCCTGCCGGGGTGGGTGAGCGGCGCGCCGATCCTGGGGTTCCCCACCCACGCGCAGGCCGGGACCGATCGCGAGACGCCGCCCCGCCGGCGGGGCCCGAGCGCGCGACGCAGCGCTGCAGGACGCCCTGGCGCCGGCTCGCGACGTCGTGCCCGGCCCTCGCGCGTGTCTCAGCGCGGCGGGCGGCCGATGCGCACCCGCCACGTCTGGGGACCCTCTTCGAGGTAGTCCCACGTGAACTGGCCGTCGTGTTCTGCGGCGAACTGGTAGTAGAGCGGCTTGGGGTCGTGGTCGTTGACGAGCACGAAACCAGTGCCCGCCTCAAGCGCGTGGTAGTTGTCGAAGATCAGTTGGTGACGACGGGCGGGCGGCTCGCTGCGCACGTCGAGGTCCGGGTCGCTCATCGGAGGGGCACTCCTTCGTGTCGGGTCGTCATGTCAGCGCGGGGGTGGCCTGCGCGAGCGCGGTGATGGCGATCGTCGTGTCCCGCAACCGAGCCGGGGCGATGGCCGCGCCGATGAGGGCTCGCAGGTCGTCGTTGACATCCCACGTGTTGACGTTCATCGCGGCCCGCACAATGCCGTCGGCAAGCCAGAACGCGATGAACTCGCCGCCCGCCGGCTCGCCGCGGATGACGACCTCGTAGGCCTGGTGCCGCGGGTCGATGTGCCCGACGAACTCCATGCCGAAGTCGAACTGGTCGGTGAAGAAGTAGGGCTGCCAGTCGTAGGTGTCCGGGCGACCGAGAATGGACCGGGCCGCGAGCCGTCCTTGGCGGATCGCGTTGTCCCAGTGCTCGACACGCAGCCGGGTCCCGAGGCGTGCGTGCCGGGCGTGAGCGACATCCCCGGCCGCCAGGATCGTGGGCACGCCGCTGCGCAGGTGCTCGTCGACGACCACGCCGCCGTCGATCGTCAGGCCGGCGGTCTCCGCGAGTTCGGTGTTGGGCACCGCGCCCGCGGCGATGAGCACGACGTCGGCGATCACGGTGCCGCTCGTCGTCTCGACGCCTGTGACGTGCCCGTCGCGGCTGGCGATGCCGACGACGTTGGCGCGGGTGCGCAGCTCGACGCCCTGGCGCCGATGCAGGTCGGCGACGTAGCCGGCGAGCTCGTCGCCGAGCACCGGCTGCAGCGGCAACGGGCCGCGCTCCAGCACGACCACATGACAGCAGGCCTGACGCGCGGCCGCCGCCACCTCGAGGCCGATCCAGCCGCCCCCGACGATGACGACTGCGGCGCCGGGCTGGAACGCCGACCGCAGGGCCGTGCTGTCACCGAGGGTGCGCAGGTGGTGCACACCGTGAGCGTGGACGCCCGGCACATCGAGGTGCCTCGGCCGGGCGCCCGTCGCGAGCACGAGATGCGCGAACTGCAGCGTGTCTCCCGACGCGAGGTGCACGAGCCGCGGCCCGGGCTCGACGCTCACGGCCGCGTCGCCGAAGCGCGTGTCGACGCCCATCTCGGCATACCACGCGGGGGTGTGCACGGTGAGGGAGTCCGCGGGGTCGCGCCCCTGCAGGTAGCCCTTCGACAGCGCCGGCCGTTCGTAGGGAGGCACCCCCTCGTCGCCGACGAGCGTGATGGACCCCGTGAAGCCCTCGTCGCGGAGGGTCTCGACGGTGAGCGCGGCAGCCAGGCCCGCTCCGATGACGACTACTGCACTCATGGCCCACTCCTGCCGCTCGTGTCGAGGTACGTCGAGGCGTCCGACGCGTATGTCGTCAGGTTCGCCTGGCCGCGGCGTTGCGGCCTTGACGGGCGTCAAGGCGCGGGCGCGGATGCTGCCTCAGCCGGTGGTCGGTCGGCGAGGAGCCGCTCGACGAGGTCGGCCGCGCGCGAGGCTCCGCCGGCCGCGGCGGCCTCGTCGGCGAGCACCCGAGCCGCCCGCCGAGAGGTCGAGTCCCCGAGGCACGCCTCGACCGCCGCGCGAAGCCGCGCGGGCGAGGGGCGCCGGGTCCGCAGGTCGATGCCGGCGCCCGACCAGGCGACGCGTCGGGCTACCTCGGGTTTGTCCTGGCCGCCGGGAGCCACCACGAGCGGCACACCGCGGGCGAGCGCCGCCAGCACGCCGCCGTAGCCGCCGTTGGTCACGACGACCGACGAGCGGGGCAACAGGAGGTCGTGCGGCACCCATCCGGGGGCGACGACGTTGTCGGCCGCGGGCACGAGCGCCGGGTCCCCGCCGACGACGACCTGGGCCGGCGTGTCGGCCAGGGCCTCGACGGCGGAGGTGACGAGGTCTCCCGAGCGTTCGAGGGTGCCGGCCGTGACGTGCACGATCGGTCGGTGCGGGTCGAGGCGCGCGAGCCAATCGGGCGACTCGGCGGTCACGCGAGTGCCCGCGGCCAGGTCGCCGACGAGGTGCAGCTGCGCCGGTGCGTCCGGGCGCGGATACTCCAGCGAGGGCATCCCCTGGCAGAGCGCCAGCACCGGTGAGAAGAGCGAGTCGATTCCGCTCTCGCGGGTGGGCGGCAGGCCGGCACCGGCGCGGGCGTCGTTGAGCAGCGTGCGCATGTGCGCACCGAGGGTGGCTGTCGTGAGGCGCCGCAGCACCGCGTCGCGGACCGCGAAGAGCGCTCCCCGGCCGACCCGCACCGGCAGCCCGACCGGCGGGCCGTGTGCGTTGCTCAGCGCGATCGGCGACAGCGACACACTGGCCCACGGCACGCCGCGGGCCTCGTGCAGGAAGGGCGCGCCGACGCACGTGAGCTCCCCGACGACGAGGTCGACCGGATCGTCGTCGTGCAGGCGGCACAGGTCGGCGAGCTGGCCCGGGCCGGTCCCGAAGAACAGCTGGGCGAAGCTGTCGAACATCGCCCGCGGCCCGTCACCCGTGCGCATGGTCGGAAAACTGGCCGCCAGGTCGGTGTCGTCGAAGTCCTGCGCGTCACGCCACGGCCACCAGGTCGCGCCCGCGCGCGTGGCGGCGTCGCGATACTTCGCCCCGGTCGAGTAGGTGACCCGGTGGCCGCGTCGCACGAGTGCTGAGGCGATGCCGACGAGCGGCGGTTGATGCCCGCCGAACGGGGTGGTCGTGACGAGAATGTGGGCCATCGTGACTCCCTCTCGTGCCGTCGGACCGGGCGGCCAGTCCAGCACAGGTTTGCCTTCGAGTGCGCTCCAACTCCTAGCGTTCGGGGCATGAACGAACAACACCTGACGATCCCGACCATCGACCTGGGCGACGGCCTCACCGTGAGCCGGATCGGCTTCGGCGGCATGGCGCTGTCGCCCGTCTACGGCGGCATCGACGACGCCGCCGCCGAGCGCACGCTCGCCGAGACGATCGACGCCGGCATCACGTTCATCGATACCGCCGACGTCTACGGCGCGCCGCGGCCGGGCGTGACCGGGCCGGCCGGCACCAACGAGGAGCTCGTCGGGCGCGTGTTGCGCGGGCGACGCGACCGGGTGCAGCTCGCCACGAAGTTCGGCATCACCGGCGCGCTGGGGACCGCTGCCGAAGGCGAGGCCACGCGGGTGCGCGGCGACCGCGACTACGTGCGGGCCGCCTGCGAGGCGTCGCTGCGGCGGCTGCGCACCGACGTCATCGACCTCTACTACATGCACCGCCGCGACCTGACCGTGCCCATCGCCGAGACCGTCGGCGCGATGTCCGAGCTGGTCACCGAGGGCAAGGTGCGCCACCTCGGGCTGTCGGAGGTCACGGCGCAGGAGCTGCGCGAGGCCGCGGCGGTGCACCCGATCGCCGCGGTGCAGAGCGAGTGGAGCATCTGGAGCCGCGACGTCGAGGCCCGCGTCGTGCCGACCGCGCGCGAGGTCGGGACCGCTTTTGTGCCGTACTCGCCGCTGGGGCGAGGCTTCCTCACCGGCACCCTGACGCGCGAGGACGTCGCCGGCTCCCTGCGGGCGGACCAGCCGCGGTTCGACGCCGGCTTCGAGGCCAACCAGCGGGTCGTCGACGAGATCCGTGCTGTGGCCAACGAGCTCGACGCGACGCCCGCGCAGATCGCGCTCGCGTGGCTCTACGCGCAGGGGGAGAGCCTCGGCCTGCCGGTCGTGCCGATCCCCGGCTCGCGTCGCGCGCCCCGCATGATCGAGAACGCCGGCGCCATCGCGGTGCACCTCTCCGATGAGCAGGTCGCTCGCCTCGACGCTGTCGCCGCCGCCGTGAGCGGAGGTCGCAATCTCACGTTCAACGACCCCACGTGGATCTCCTCGGGACGGGAGTGACCTCGCAGGACATCGGTCGTCGAGGCAGCCTCTCGATGCCTCGACGACCGATGTCCGTGTGGTCCGCGTCCACGACGTGTCAGGCTCCTCGGATGAGCGAATGCGCCGACCGCGCGACCGACAGACTGCCCGAATGGGCGAGATCGCTGGGCCTGCAACCGCACCCGGAAGGCGGTTGGTATGCCGAGACCTACCGCAGCGGGGTGCAGCTCCCGGTCTCGGCCTTGCCGACCGCCCCTCCCGGGCCCTACCCCGGGCCGCGCGCGAGCGCCACGGGCATCCTCTTCCTGCTCAACCCCGGGGAGGAGTCGGCGTGGCACCGGGTGCGCTCGGACGAGCTGTGGCTGCACCACCGCGGGGGCCGGCTCGAGCTCGTGCTGGGGGGAGCGGGGGCCGCACCTGACGAGCAGGAGCGCCTCGTCGTCGGCTCCGACCCGACGTCCGGGGAGGCGTTCCACGCGCTGGTGCCCGCCGGGCACTGGCAGCGTGCCCGCCCGCTCGACAGCGAGCCGGTGCTCGTCGGGTGCATCGTGACCCCCGGCTTCGACTTCGCAGACTTCACGCTCGCCTGATCATGGCCATCGCGGTGGTCCGAGTGGAGCCCGATCTGTGGCAGCGCTACGCGACCGTGCGGCTCGCGGCGCTCGCCGAAGCGCCGCGCGCGTTCGGATCGACGTTGGCCCGGGAGGTCGCGTTCGACGAGGCCGAATGGGTGAGGCGGGCGCGGCGACCCGCGACGTTCCTCGCCGTCGAGGGGGACGTCGACGTCGGGATCGCGGGTGTCTACAGCGAGGAGTCACGGTGGTGCGTCGCGGGGATGTGGGTCGTGCCGCGGCTGCGCGGCGCCGGGGTCGTCGACGCGCTGATGGCCGGCTGCGTCGATGCGGCCGGCGCGGAGGGGGCCGACACCCTCTACCTGTCGGTCATGGCGGACAACCACCGCGGCCGAGCCGCCTACGCGCGCCTGGGATTCGGTGTGATCGGACACCGTGACCCGCTGCCCGACGGGCGGGTCGAGGTGCTGATGTCGAGGACTCTCTGAGCCGTCGTCAGCCCGCGACGACCGACCGGTAGCCGGTGGATCGTCGCGATCCAGGCCACCAAGACCCGGACGGTTTCGACCTTCCTCCCGGCAGAAGGGGGAGCGGCGGCCTCGTGACATTCCTGAAGATCGAGCCGTGCCCCGCGCAGCCGCTGACAACGCCTCGTTGATCCGTCTCGACCCTGGACCGCTCTGTCCAGATTTCGGGAAGAGGCGTGCCTCGATATCCCAGAAAGGCGATGAAAGCTAGGGTGGCAATACGTCGGCGCAACGCCGAACGCGAATCTGAGAAGAGTCGGGACGTTGTCGCCTGGTGCTCTATGCAGAAATGCCTTAGCCGGATCGCCGACATCTCGACGAGTGACCTCATGAGTATCGTCAGGTGATCCACCGGATCCATATCAGGCGCCGCCTCCTAGGCTTGAGCGCATTCGAGTACGAACCCCGCGATCCAGGGAGGGCCACGTTGAGGCAGCACGCATTGGACACGTCGAGCCCGAGAGGCGATCACGCACAGGCCGGCACGATCTACCAGGACGACATCGTCCGATCGCGGGCTGCCCGCATCGTTCTCGCCTTCGGCCGGGTTTCGCTCGGGTGGTATTTCCTGTGGGCCTTCGTCGACAAGCTGTTCGGCCTCGGCTTTTCCACGCCGGCCGAGCGGGCCTGGATCAATGGCGGCAAGCCCGCGCAGGGATTCATGGCGAATGCCGAGGGCCCCTTCGCGGGAATCTTCCAGTGGATGGGTCAGACCTTCGGTGTCTTCAGCGACTGGCTCTTCATGGCCGGTCTTCTCGGACTGGGCGTCGCCCTTCTCGCCGGCTGCGGCCTACGGATCGCCGCGGTGACCGGAGGTCTCCTCCTCACGTGTATGTGGCTCGCGACGTTCCCGACCGCCGGCGACACGAACCCCTTCATGACGAGCCACTGGATCGAGTTGAGCGTCCTGCTCGCCTCGACCTTCACCCTCGCGGGCGACACCTTCGGCCTCGGCCGCTGGTGGGCCACCAAGGTCGGCAACAGCTGGCTCCGCTGATCTCTGGACGACTGATATCTCGACGACGTGATGCAGAGCGCCCGGGTGACCCCGGGTGCTCTGCTGCGCACCCCCTTGCTCGCAGCCAGCGAGCGTCTTCAACGGCACGTGGAGCGCATCCAGGGTGGTTTAGCGCCTCATGGTGGTTTCACGATCGGTGGCAGCCCAACTGGCCAGCAGGTGCATGGCCTGCTCGGACGGCGACCCCGGCTCGGCGGTGTAGATCGTCAGCGTCAGACCGGGATCGGCCTCCAGCTGCATCCCCGCGTAGGCCAGCGTCATCTCACCGACGACCGGATGCCGGAAGGTCTTGAAGCCGAATCCGTGGTGCCGCACGTCGTGCGCGTCCCAGCGGCGACGGAACTGCGCGCTTCGCGTCGTGAGCTCCCCGATGAGTTCGCGAAACTCGCGGTTGTGCGGATCCCGGGCGACCTCTGTGCGCAGGATCGCCACGGTGATGTCCGCGAAGCCGTCCCAGTCCGGGTAGAACTCCTGGGCTCGGTGTCGAGGAAGACATGCCGGGCGATATTGGGCGGCCCGTCGGGCATGTCCAAGACCTCGGTGTAGAACGCGCGAGCCAAGCTGTTCGCAGCGAGCAGGTCCATGCGACCGTTGCGCACGAAGGCCGGACCGGCCGTCACCGCATCCAAGGCCCACTGGAGGCTCGCAGGTGCGTGTCCGTCCGTCCCGAAGCGTCCACGTCGCGGTCGGGCGGCCGGTCTGGCGGCGGTGGCGAGGTCGAAGAGGTGGGCTCGTTCGGCGTCATCGAATTGCAGCGCCATGGCGAGGCTGTCGAGAACCTCCGGGGAGACACCGCCGATTGCGCCACGTTCGATGCGGGTGTAGTACTCGACGCTCACTCCGGCCAGGACGGCGACCTCGCTGCGCCGTAGTCCCGTGACTCGCCGGTTGCGGCCCGCCGGCAGGCCGACCTGTCCGGGGGTGAGCTTGTGGCGCCGGGCCCTCAGAAAGGTGCTGACCTCGTTCCGAGACTCTATTGTCGGCACGCTAAGGCAGCTCGCTGCATGTCGCCAAGCGAGAGCAGGCCTGCCGCCGCTCTGACTGCTCTGAGGGGGTCCCTGCGGGTGCCCGCATTCACTGGGTCTTCCGCGAGTCCGCGATCGCTGCTCGACTGGGCCCGTGGCGTCGGGGTGGGGCTCCAGGGGAAGGAGCCCCACGGGTCTCCTGATCGATGCTCCGGCACGCCTGACGTGACACGGCACAACGGACACATTGACGATACGAGGAGACCAGGATCGTGAGCGAGCAGTCCGAGAACCACACGCAGTTGGAGGAGCAGGCCCAGGAGCCGTCGGCCATGCTCGACCGACGCAGCCTGCTGAAGGTCGCAGGGGTCGGGGCCGCTGCGGCCGGTGCGATGTCCTTCGCCGGGCCTGGCTTCGCCGTCGCGCAGGATGGCGCCGGCGGCGATGGGACCGGCGAGCGCGGCCCGGACAATTGGTACACCAGCGACCGGGTGACAAAGGATCGGGTGGCTTTCGACAATCACTACACGATGGAGGTCGTCGGCACCCTCGTCCGGCCCAAGGGGCGTCACCGCCGCAGGCTGCCCGCGATCGTCATCGGCCACCCGATGGGCGCGGTCAAGGAGCAGAGCTCGACCCTGTACGCCACGAAGTTGGCAGAGCAGGGCTTCGTCACGTTGGCCATCGACCAGTCCTTCTGGGGTGAGAGCGAGGGACAGCCCCGCCAGGCGGTGCTGCCGGACGTCTTCGCCGAAGCGTTCATGGCGTCGGTGGACTTCCTGGGCACCCGCGAGTTCGTGGACCGCAAGCGCATCGGAGTCCTCGGCATCTGCGGCAGCGGCAGCTTCGTGGTCAGCGCCGCCAAGCTCGACCCTCGGATGAGGGCCGTGGCGACGGTGAGCATGTATGACATGGGCGCGGCGAGTCGCAATGGACTGAACCACGCGCAGTCGTTGGCGCAGCGCAAGCAGACGCTCATGAACGCTGCCGAGCAGCGCTACACGGAGTTTCTCGGGGGCCGGACCCCCTGGGGGAGTGGGACACCTCTCGCCATCGACGAGAACTCCACGCCGATCGAGAAAGAATTCTACGACTTCTATCGCACCCCCCGCGGGGAGTTCACGCCGCGGGGCGCGACGCCGCAGACCACGACGTTCCGGAAGCTGACGTCGGAGACGAAGTTCATGAACTTCTACCCCTTCGACGACATCGAGACGATCTCGCCGCGACCGATGCTCTTCATCTCCGGGGACCAGGCGCACTCCAGGGAGTTCAGCCAGGATGCCTACCGGCGCGCCGCGGAGCCCAAGGAGTTGCATTGGGTGAAGGGTGCCGGCCACGTCGACCTCTACGACAACACCTCCCTCATCCCCTTCGGCACGTTGACGAGGTTCTTCCGGCGTCACCTTGCGGCCTGACGCACCATTCACCTCATCGCGCCGGAATCGCCCGTCAGGTCGGTTCCGGCGCGATGGCGTGTCCGTTCAGGCGGCGTGCGTGCGGGCGAGGTCATCGCCTCGTCGAAGTCCTCGCGGATCCGCACGTGGCCCTTCATGCGGCCAGGCGAGCGAGGTGCCCTCCGGCACCTGCCCAACGGGACGTCGGGCTCAAGGCCCTCCACGGCGGGGATGTCGTTGGCCAGCAGGGTGAGGAGGATCGGCGCGAGGGCGCTGTTGTAGGGTCCCGCGCGGGCTGTCGGTATCGCGGCTTCTGACCAGCGGCAGGTCGAAGTCGGCCGCGGCTGCCTGTCTCAGGAATGTGTCGCGAGTCGGCGGCTCGCCAGCGGACAAGCGCACCGTCTCCGCTCACCCCCGGGTGGTGGTTCGGCGCTCTCAGGCTTCTGATCCGGCGCGGTGGGCATGGGCAGGGGGCGTCGCGGTCGACGCGATGGGCGATGAGGTGCCGGCGAACCCACCAGGGCGCGGGCGACCGCGGCCCGCTGCCGCTGACCGCCCGAGACCCCGATCAGGTCAGGGCGGCGCGACGCATCGCTTCCGGATCGGGGAATGATCGGGCGACGCCAAGGGTTGAGCCAATCAGACGCAACTTTGCAGAGTCTCGCCTTGACACGGATCCCGAGTGGGTCGCAGGGTGAGTCTCGACGCAGCAAGGCTGCGAGCGACCCAAGCAACCCATCTGAAGGAGCACACCCACATGGCCCGTGCAGTAGGCATCGACCTCGGCACCACGAACTCGGCCGTCTCTGTCCTCGAGGGCAACGAGCCGACGATCATCGCCAACGCGGAGGGCGGTCGCACGACCCCGTCCGTCGTGGCGTTCAGCAAGAACGGTGAGGTGCTCGTCGGCGAGATCGCCAAGCGCCAGGCCGTCACCAACGTCGACCGCACCGTCCGCTCGGTCAAGCGCCACATCGGCACCGACTGGAAGTCCCCGGACATCGACGGCAAGAAGTACACCGCGCAGGAGATCAGCGCGCGCACGCTCATGAAGCTCAAGCGCGACGCGGAGTCCTACCTCGGCGAGCCCGTCACCGACGCGGTCATCACCGTCCCGGCCTACTTCGACGACGCCGAGCGTCAGGCCACGAAGGAGGCCGGCGAGATCGCGGGCCTCAACGTCCTGCGCATCGTCAACGAGCCCACCGCGGCGGCCCTGGCCTACGGCCTCGACAAGGGCAAGGAGGACGAGCTCATCCTCGTCTTCGACCTCGGTGGCGGCACGTTCGACGTCTCCCTCCTCGAGGTCGGCAAGGACCCGGAGGACGGCTTCTCCACCATCCAGGTCCGCGCGACCCACGGTGACAACAAGCTCGGCGGCGACGACTGGGACGACCGGATCGTCAAGCACCTGCTCACCACGGTGAAGAACAACACCGGAGTCGACCTGGCGAACGACAAGATCGCGATGCAGCGTCTGCGCGACGCCGCGGAGCAGGCGAAGAAGGAGCTCTCCACCGCGACGAGCACCAACATCTCGCTGCAGTACCTGTCGATGAGCGAGAACGGCCCGATCCACCTCGACGAGACGATCACCCGCGCTCAGTTCGAGAAGATGACCGCCGATCTGCTCGAGCGCTGCAAGGCGCCGTTCCACCAGGTCATCAAGGACGCGGGCATCTCCGTCGGCGACATCGACCACGTCGTGCTCGTCGGTGGCTCCACCCGCATGCCCGCCGTGACGAACCTCGTCAAGGAGCTGACCGGCGGCAAGGAGCCCAACAAGGGCGTCAACCCCGATGAGGTCGTCGCCGTCGGCGCGAGCCTGCAGGCCGGCGTCCTCAAGGGTGAGCGCAAGGACGTCCTCCTCATCGACGTCACGCCGCTGTCCCTGGGCATCGAGACCAAGGGCGGGCTCATGACCAAGCTCATCGAGCGCAACACGGCGATCCCGACGAAGCGCTCCGAGGTCTTCACGACCGCGGACGACAACCAGCCCTCGGTGCTCATCCAGGTCTTCCAGGGCGAGCGCGAACTGGCGAGCGCCAACAAGCCGCTCGGCACCTTCGAGCTCACCGGCATCGCCCCGGCCCCCCGCGGCGTGCCGCAGATCGAGGTCACCTTCGACATCGACGCCAACGGCATCGTGCACGTCTCGGCGAAGGACCGCGGCACGGGCAAGGAGCAGTCGATGACGATCTCCGGTGGCTCCGCGCTGCCGAAGGACGAGATCGACCGCATGGTCCGGGAGGCCGAGCAGCACGCCGAGGAGGACAAGAAGCGCCGCGAGGAGGCCGAGGCGCGCAACACGGCCGAGCAGGTCGCCTACTCGACGGAGAAGTTCCTCGCCGACAACGGCGACAAGGTGCCCGAGGACACGAAGAAGCCGGTCACCGAGGCCCTCGACGACCTCAAGGCCGCGCTCGCCAAGACCGGTGACGAGGCTGCTTCCGCGGAGGACCTCAACGCCAAGGTGACCAAGCTCAACGAGGTCAGCCAGGCCATGGGCTCGGCGATGTACGCCGCGGCTCAGGCCGAGCAGCAGGCCTCCGAGGGCGCTGCCGAGGGTGCCGGTGCCGCCGATGCCGGTGCTGCCGGAGCCAAGGCGGGCGACGACGACGTCGTCGACGCCGAGGTCGTGGAGGACGACGACCAGGGCAAGAAGTGACCTTCGACAACACGGTGGGGTCGCCGGCTCGCGCCGGCGGCCCCGCCGCCGAAGGGCACGAGGGGGAGCAGACGCCGCGGCTCGTCGTTCGCGACAAGCGGCGCCTCGATCCGCAGACTGGAAATCTGCGGAGCTCCTTCGCCCGCACCGATTCGTCACCTACGAAGGAGGCAGCGAGCATGACCGACAACACCGCCTCGGGCGACGACGCGTTCGGCGGCGCCGTGGGCGACGACCTGCCCGGCCGCCAGGGCGACCCCACCTACCGCGGGCGGCACACCCGCCCCGGTGAGGGGGACGGCGTCGGCGACACCGGCTCGGGCGTGCCCGGCGGGTGGCCGGGGGCCGAGGAGGGGCTGACCCCGACCGGGCCGCCGACCTCACCGGCTACCTCGCAGGCCAGCGCCGCTGCGGCGCGCGCCGCCTACGCGGACGCCCCGAAGGGCCACGACCCCAGCCACGACCCCAAGGGGGCGCCGGCCGGCGCGACCGAGGAGCCCGCGGAGCACCCCGACACGATCCTCGCCGCGGAACGGCTCGACGACCTCAAGCGCGAGCAGGCGCGATTCGTCAACTACCAGCGGCGCATCGAGAAGGACCGCGCCGAGGACCGCACCCGCGTGGTAGCAGGTGTGCTCGAGTCGCTCGTGCCCGTGCTCGACGAGATCTACCTCGCCCGCCAGCACGGCGACCTCGAGTCAGGCCCGATGGCCAAGATCGCGGAGAAGCTCGAGGCCGTGCTGACCAAGCAGGGCGTCGAGCGCTACGGCCAGCCGGGCGACACGTTCGACCCGCGCGTGCACGAGGCCGTCATGCACATCCAGGCCGAGCTGGCCCCTGGCACGACCGACACCACCGTCGTGCAGGTCATGCAGCCCGGCTACAAGATCGGCGATCGCGTCGTGCGCGCGGCCCTCGTGGCCGTGGCGGACCCGCACTGAGCGCCGACACGACCGGGCGCCCCCGGGGCCTGACGGCTCGCTGTCACCCCGGGGGCGCTCCGGGCGCCACCCACGACTCACACTCGATCCGCGATCAGCGAAGGAGGGGACATGGCCAGTCAGGACTGGTTCGAGAAGGATTTCTACGCCACCCTGGGCGTGGCATCCGACGCTGACGCAGACGCCATCAAAAAGGCCTACCGCAAGCTCGCCCGCACCTACCACCCGGACAGCAAGCCCGGTGACGCGGCGGCCGAGAAGCGCTTCAAGGAGGTCGGCGAGGCCTACGCGGTCCTGTCGGACTCCGAGCAGCGCAAGCAGTACGACGCGATCCGCGCGATGCGCAGCGGCGGCCCGCGGTTCACGGCCGGGGGCCCCGGCGGGGCCGGCGGATCGGGCTTCGAGGATGTCTTCTCCAACCTCTTCGGCGGCGGCGCCCAGGGTGATCCGCGCTTCTCGCGCGGCGGCCAGGGCGCCTATGCCGGCGAGGCACCCGACCTCGAAGACCTGCTGTCGATGTTCGGGCAACAGGGCGGCTTCGGGTCCGGAGGCGGCTTCGCCGGCTCGCGGGAGCGCGCCGGCAGCTACGGCAGCGGCGCGGGCCGGCCCCCGCGCAAGGGCCGAGACGTGCACGCGACCGCGACGATGAGCTTCCGGCAGGCCGCGATGGGCGACACCGTGCGGGTCAACGGCGTCGGCGGCAAGCCGATCACCGCCCGCATCCCGCCGGGCGTCAAGGACGGCGCGACGATCCGCCTCGCCGGCAAGGGCGAGCCGGGGCTCGCGGCCGGCGCCTCCGCCGGCGACCTGCTGCTGAAGATCTCGGTCAAGCCGCATTCGGTGTTCACCCGCGACGGCGACAACCTCGTCGTCGACCTGCCGGTGACCTTCGCGGAGGCCGCACTGGGGGCCACGGTCGCGGTGCCGACCCTCGAGGGCGGCAGCGTCAAGGTGAAGATCGCCCCGGGCACTCCCTCGGGTCGGACCCTGCGCGTCAAGGGCCGCGGCGTCCCGAAGAAGGACGGCGCCGGTGACCTGCTGGCCCGCGTGCTCGTGCAGGTGCCGCAGCGTCTCGACGAGGCGTCGAAGGCGGCCGTCGAAACCCTGCAGCGCGCCGACGCCGGGCACGACCCGCGGGTCGAGCTCTTCCGCAAGGCGAGGACGGACTGATGGCCCCGCCGTTGGGTCCGGGCGGTTTCGCCCACGACGACGATGCCCCCGTCTTCGTCATCTCCGTGGCTGCCGAGCTGGCCGGCATGCACGCGCAGACCCTGCGGCAGTATGACCGGCTCGGCATCGTCACCCCCGTCCGCACCCGCGGCGGGGGTCGCCGCTACTCCTCGCGAGACATCGCCCGGCTGCGCGAGGTCCAGCGGCTCTCGCAGGAGGAGGGCGTCAGCCTCGCCGGCATCGCGCGGATCCTGCACCTGGAAAACCAGGTGGCAGCGCTGCGCTCGCGCGTCACCGAGCTCGAGGACGAGGCCGCCCGGTGGCGCGCCGCAGCCCAGCACGGGCAGCGGGTCTTCGCGGCCGGGCGCGCCGGCGACGTCGTCGCCGTGCGAGCGGGGCAGCGGCCCTCGCGGCCGGTGCCGGCCTCGCAGGCCCTCGTCGTGTGGCGGCCGGGGGAGCGCTGAGGCGGGCCCGGCCGACTTGCACTTCGAGCGGCGTGAAGTCCTAGCCTGGGTGGCGACCGAGTCTCGCACCCCGAAGGGAATCTTCATGCAGGTCAACGCCATCGCCGCGGTCGGGCCCGATGCGCCCCTGGAGCGCACGACGATCGAGCGGCGCGACGTCGGCGAGCACGAGGTGCTCATCGCCATCACGTTCGCCGGCATCTGTCACTCCGACATCCACACCGTGCGCGCCGAATGGGGACACGTCACCTACCCGATCGTCGTCGGACACGAGATCGCCGGCGTCGTGCAGGAGGTCGGGGCGGGCGTCACCCGCTACCGGGTGGGCGACCATGTGGGCGTCGGGTGCTTCGTCGACTCCTGCCGCGAGTGCGACAACTGCGTGCGCGGCCTCGACAACTACTGCACCAAGGGCATGATCGGCACCTACGACGCCATCGGGCGCGACGGGCTCCCGACCGCCGGCGGCTACTCGACGCACATCGTCGTCGACGAGAACTACGTGCTGCGCATCCCCGACAACCTGCCGCTCGACGCCGCCGCGCCGCTGCTGTGCGCCGGCATCACGACGTTCTCCCCGCTGCGGCACTGGGGCGTCGGCGCTGACAGCAAGGTGGCGGTCATCGGCCTCGGCGGGCTCGGGCACATGGCCGTCAAGCTCGCGCACGCGATGGGCGCCGACGTCTCGGTGCTCTCGCAGTCGCTGAAGAAGAAGGAGGACGGCGAGCGCCTCGGCGCCGACCATTACTACGCGACGTCGGACGAGTCGACCTTCACCGACCTGGCGGGCACCTTCGACCTCATCCTCAACACCGTGTCGGCGAATCTCGATCTGGGGCGGTATCTGCCGCTGCTCACGACCGACGGCGCGTTCGTCGAGCTCGGCGCGCCCGAGCACCCGATGGAGGTGCCGGCGTTCGCGCTCATCCAGCAGCGGCGCACGCTGGCGGGGTCGATGATCGGGTCGATCGCCGAAACGCAGGAGATGCTCGACTTCTGCGGTGAGCACGGGATCGGCGCGGAGGTCGAGGTCATCGCGGCCGACCAGGTCAACGAGGCGTATGAGCGCGTGCTCGGCTCGGACGTGCGCTACCGGTTCGTCATCGACACCGCGACGTTGAGCTGATCCGACCTCGTGGTTCAGGCCCCGGCCGCACACAGTGGTGTGCGGCCGGGGTCTGTCGTCGGGGGTCCGCGGGACCCGATCTCAGCGCACGAGGTGCGTCGCGCCGAGCCGGTGCAGGCCGTCGACCACGAGCCCCGCGCCCGCCGCCACCAGCAGAAACGCCGTGATCGCGGCGCCATGGGCCCGCAGCTGGTCGACGGCTCGACGCAGCGGACCGATGAGGCGACCGTCGCGGTCGACAGCGGCCGCCGCGCAGATCGCCACCATGAGGCACTGCGACCACAGCCCCCAGTAGGCGAACGCCGCCGGATACAGCACGGGATGATGCGGCACCGACGCGACGACCATGGCGATGAAGCCCGGGTCGGGGAGCAGCGAGGCCGCGACGCCGGCGCCCGCCATGACGAGGCCGCCGGACGCCACCGGCACCCGGTGATCGGCGCGATCGGGCGGCGCACCGCGTCGGCGGCGCTGCCGGCGCCAGAGCGCCAGGCCGGCGATGGCCAGGGCGGCGCCGACCGCCAGCTCGGTGACACTCAGGGTGTGTGGGTCGGGGCCGTGCGGGTGCCACCTCACGGCGCCCGCCCCCGCCCGTGCCGCGAGCGCGACCCCGGTGCCGAGCGCGGAGATCGTGACGAGGTAGCCGACGGTGAGGGCCAGCAGTGCCCGCCGCGACGCACCGAGCGAGAGCGCCGCGACCGCGACGACGGCGCCCACCGGGTCGAGGCCCAGCAGCCCGGCGGCGGTCGCCTCGGCGACGTAGTCGTGCACCTCAGCGGTCGGCGGGACCGTGCTCGTCGGTCGCAGGGCCGTCGAGGGTCTCCAGCGCGGACAGATCGTCGGGCGTGCCGTGCCCGAGGAAGTCGTAGAGCAGCGCGTTGAACACTGCGGTCTGCTCGTGCATGACGTCGTGCCCGGCGCCCTCGACGATCTCCAGGCGCGCGCCCGGGATCTGTTGCGCCAGCACGCGGCTCGCCGGAAGCCCGACCCGGTCCGCGGCGCCGCACACGACGAGCGTCGGGCAGCGGACGTCGGCGGGGTCGCCGTCCGCGTCGAAGGTCGTGCCCAGCGCCTCGAGGACCCGCTCCTTGCTGACCCCGCGCTCGGCGAGGCGGCGCTTGGGCATGAGCCGCACCGCGAGCCGCTGCAGGCGCATCGCGGACTTCGGCGGGCGCGGGCGGCCGGCGACGAGCACGAGGTGCGACACGGCGTCGGGCTGCTGCAACGCCGCCTGCAGCGCGACCATCGCGCCGAGGTCGTGACCGACGATGGCGGCGCGGTCGATGCCGTCGAGCTGAAGGGTCATGAGGATGTCGGCGGCCGCATCGGCCAGCTGGAACGACTCGTCGGCGCCCGAGGCGCCGGGGCGCAGCCCGCGCAGCCACGGGGCGCGGGCGGGCAGCCCCGGCGGCAGCTTGGACACCTGCTCCTCCCACGTCAGCGGGGAGCCGCCGACGCCGTGCACGAAGGTGACCTGACGGGCGGGTGCGGTCGGCTCGGGGGCGTCCATGGCGCCGATCCTGTCATGGGCCGCTCCGCGGCGGGTCGGGCCCGAGGCCGCAACGTCGTACATCAACCACGGGTTTAGCCCTGCGGTCGGCCGCTGACCTGCAGGGATGTGGCGAACTCAGACCTCGACCCGAGGTTGATGTACGACGTTACGGCCCTCGGCCCCGGGCTGCCTCGTCCGGAGTGCCTTCCGGTGGCCGCGCCTGTCAGGATGGGCGGGTCCGTTGGCCCTGGTGAAGGTGGAGGAATCGTGGACGAGCTGCTCTTGGGCATCGACATGGGCACCGGGAGCACGAAGGGCGTGCTCACGACCCCCTCGGGCGAGATCGTGGCGACCGCCGTGCGCAGTCACTCCATGAGCCTGCCCCGGCCGGGGTGGGCCGAGGTCGACGCGCCGACCGTCTGGTGGGGAGATGCCGTCGAGGTCACCCGGGAGCTGACCGGCCAGGTCGACGCCGCCCGCATCAAGGGCGTCGGCGTCAGCGGGGTCGGACCGTGCCTCCTGCTCACCGACGACGACCTCGAGCCGACGCGGCCGGCGATCCTCTACGGCATCGACATGCGGGCGACCCGCGAGATCGCCGAGCTCACCGAGGAACTCGGCAACATCGAGATCATCGCGCGATGCGGCAAGGCGTTGAGCACCCAGGCGGTGGGGCCCAAGATGGCGTGGGTCGCCCGCAACGAGCCGCAGGTCTGGGAGGGCTCCCGCCGGTGGTTCAACTCCAACTCCTACGTCGTGGCCAAGCTGACCGGCGAATACGTCCTCGATCATCACAGCGCGAGCCAATCGGACCCGCTCTACGACATCCACGCGCGGGGCTGGATCGACGACTGGGCCGGCCGAATCGCCGGGCATCTGCAGATGCCGCGCCTGGCCTGGTCCTCCGAGGTCGTCGGCGAGGTGACCCCCGGAGCCGCCGACGCCACCGGGCTGCGTGCGGGCACGCCCGTGGTGGCCGGAGCCGTCGACGCCTGGTCGGAGGCATTCTCCGCCGGCGTCCGCCACCCGGGCGACCTCATGCTCATGTACGGCTCGACGATGTTCTTCGTGCACGTGCTCGGGCGCTATCGCGGGCACCCCCTGCTGTGGACGACCAACGGCGTCGAGCGCGATCAGTACACGCTGGCGGCCGGGATGTCGACGTCGGGTTCGCTGACGACATGGCTCCAGGACCTCATGGGCGGACCGTCCTTCGAGGACCTGGTCGCCGAGGCGGCGGCCGTGCCGCCGGGGTCGGACGGGCTCGTCGTGCTGCCCTACTTCGCCGGGGAGCGGACACCGATCTTCGACGCCCGCGCCCGCGGGGTCATCGCCGGGCTCAGCCTGCGGCACGGGAGGGGACACCTGTTCCGCGCCGGCTATGAGGGGATCGCCTACGGCATTCGGCAGATCATCGACTTCGTCTCCGACGACAAGGCGCCGATCACGCGCCTCGTCGCCGTCGGCGGCGGCACCCAGGGCGGCCTGTGGACCCAGATCGTCAGCGACATCACCGGGCGGCCGCAGGACGTGCCCGAGCAGACGATCGGGGCCAGCTACGGCGACGCGCTGCTCGCCGCGATCGGCACGGGGCTCGTGCCGCCGCAGACCGACTGGGCTGTCGTCAGCCACACGGTGCAGCCGCGCGAGGAGAACCGCGCGATCTACGACCAGCTCTTCCGGGTCTACACGCGGCTGTATCCGGCGACCAAGGAGCAGATCCACACACTCGCCGGGGTGCAGGAGGACGCGTTCGGCGAGGCCGGCCAGGGCGACACGCCGGTGCCCGAGGCCGAATCGGGCCGCCGGGGCTGACGTCGTCGGCGCGCGGGTCTACTGCGCGACGCGCACGAGGAGCTTGCCGAAGTTGTCGCCGCGCAGCAGCCCGCGGAAGGCGGCGACCGCGTTGCCGAGGCCGTCGACGACGTCCTCGCGATAGCGCACACTGCCCTCTGCGATCCAGGCGGGCATGTCGCGCTGGAAGTCGGCGACGTGGTCGGGCACGAACTCGCGCTGGATGAAGCCGCGCACGGTCAGACTCGACTGCAGGATCCGTCCCATGAGCAGCCCGAGCCGGTCGTGTCCCTGGGGCAGCGACGTCGCGTTGTAGCCCGAGACCAGCCCGCAGACGGGGACGCGCCCGAACTCGTTGAGCCGGGGGAGCACCGCGTCGAAGACGGCGCCGCCGACGTTCTCGAAATAGACGTCGATGCCGTCGGGGGTCGCCTCGGCGAGCTGCCGGCGGAAGTCGTCGGCGCGCCGGTCGATGGCGGCGTCGAAGCCCAGCTCGCGCAGGAAGGCGACCTTGTCGGGTCCGCCCGCGATGCCGACGGCTCGCGCACCCTTGATGCGGGCGATCTGCCCGACGGCCGAGCCCACCGGACCGGTCGCGGCCGCGACGACGACGGTCTCGCCAGGTTGCGGGCGGCCGATCTCCAGCAGCCCCGAGTAGGCCGTGAAGCCCGGCATCCCGAGCACGCCGAGCGCGGTCTGCACCGGCGCGACGGTGGGGTCGAGGCGGCGTAGGCCGGCCGCACCCTCTACCGAATGGGTCTGCCAGCCGCCATAACCCAGCACGATGTCGCCGGGGGCGAATTCGCCGCCGGGGCACTCGAGCACCCGCGAGACCGTGCCGCCGACCATCGTCTGCCCGAGCTCCACCGGCGGCGCGTAGGACTTCGCGTCGCTCATCCGGCCGCGCATGTAGGGGTCGAGCGAGAGCCAGAGCGTCTGCAGCAGCGCCTGGCCCGGAGCCGGCGCGGGCAGGGGAGCGGTCTCGATCGGCAGGTCGTGCTCGGTCGGCTCGCCGTGCGGGCGGTGGGCCAGGACGATGCGTGTCGTTTCCATCGGCCCAGCCAATCACGCGGCCTCGCGAGGTGCGGCCGGGCCCGCCGGCACTCAGGCGGTGCTGAAGCCGCCGTCGATGACGAGTTCGGTGCCGTTGAGCATCTCCGCGGCGTCGGAGGCGAGGTAGACGACGGCGTCCGCGACGTCGGCGGGTTGGGCGAAGTGGCCCGCCGGGATGCGGGCGAGCATCGGCGCGGACTTCGCCGGATCGCCCCAGACCTGCGTGCCCATCTCGGTGAGCACCACCGTGGGGCACACGGTGTTGACGCGCACGCCGGCGCCGCCGAGCTCGAGGGCCAGCACCTTGCCGGCCATGATGATCGCCGCCTTGCTCATGCAATAGACGTAGTGCTCGGGCAGCGCGCGCAGCCCGGCGACCGAGGCGATCGTGACGATCCGGCCGCCTCCCGACCGCGCCATGCGCCCCCCGAGGTCGGCGGCCAGCAGGCTCGGGGTGCGCACGTTGACGGCCATGACGGCGTCGTAGTCGGCTCCGGTGACGTCGGTCGCCAGGGCCGGGATCGAGATGCCCGCGTTGTTGACGAGGATGTCGAGGCGCCCGGCGGCCTCCCAGGCGCGCCCCGCGAGGTCGGGCGCGGCCTCAGGCGCCGCGAGGTCTGCGGTGAGGGTCGTGACCTCGACTCGGTGCTCGCCTGCGAGTCGATCGGCGACGTGCTGCAGGTCGCGCTCGTGGCGGGCGGTGAGCACGAGGTCGGCACCGGCGGCGGCGAGCCCCTGCGCGACGGCGGCGCCGATGCCGCGCGAGGCGCCGGTGACGAGTGCGGTGCGGCCGTCGAGGCGACACCGGGAGGGCTGGGTCATGGCAGGTGAGGCTACCCCGGGCGACGTCGGCCGACGCGTCGTCGCAGGGCACGACGGCCGGGCGATCAGGCGCTCCCGGCGTCGGGCCCACGGCCGTCGGAAGGGCGCTCGGGGGCCCCCAACGCCGAGGATCGCCGCAACCCGTGCGTCGCCACCCGCCGCCGCGGGCGGGCCACCGCAGGGGTCGGGGACGGGCAGTGCGCAGGGCCGCCGCGGGCCAGGGGTCGCGGCACCACCGGACGCGGTGCCGGCCATCGACGCCTACGAGGGCTGCGGCCGCTCGGCCAGCTGCTCGACGACGCGGACCGTGCCGAGTGATCCGTCGATCTCGATGAGCTGACCGGTGATCAGCCGCGTCGTCGCGCTCGCCAGGCAGATGACGGCCGGGATGCCGTATTCGCGGGCCACCGTCGGTCCGTGTGCCATCGGCGAGCCGGTCTCGGTGACGAGCCCACCGGCCGTGAGGAACAGCGGGGTCCAGCCCGGGTCGGTGGTGCGCGCGACGAGGATCTCGCCGGGCTCGATGCGCGCCGATCGTGGGTCGTCGACGATCCGCGCCCGACCGGTCACCAGTCCCGGGGCGGCGGCGAGGCCGACGAGCAGGCCGACGTCCTCGGGCACCGGCATCGTCGCCTCGACATCGGTGCCGTCGGAGAGCAGCAGTGCGGGCACGTGGCGGCGGCGCTCCTCGCGGGCCATGGCCGCGCGTCGCTGCGTGACGAGGTTGCGCAGGTCGGTGCCGCCGGCCGCCGCGTCGGCCTCGGGCCAGAACAGCATCATGATGTCGTCGGGCCGCTCGAGCAGGCCGCGCGCGACGAGCTGCTCCCCGGTGCGCAGCAGTTCGCGGCGCATGTGCTCGATGGGATGGAGCCAGCTGAACTTCGGCAGCTCGCGCAGGCCGCCGAGCTCCCGGTTGCGGCGGAGCAGGAACGCCGCGACCCGCCCCGCGAACGGCCGCGCGGCGACGGCCCGGATCGTCAGGCGCGCGAGCGCGGCGCGGGCTTCGGCCGCCGCCCGCTCGAAGCGGCGGTCCGGCGCGGCCGCGGGGTCGTCCACCCGCAGGTAGCCGGAGAGGGCGGCGAAGACCCCGGTCGGGTCCTCGCGCCAGCGCGGCACGCCGACGTCGATCTCGCGGGTGCCGCGGTGGCCGTAGCGCTCGAGGAAGGCGTCGAGGCCGATATCGGGCAGCTCGCCGGCGAGGTAGCGCCGCGCGAGCTCGCCGGGAGGCGTGTCGATGAACAGAGCTGTGTGGGGTCGGGCCCGCTGCGCGACCTGCCACAGCGCGAGATCCATCTCCACCGTGACGTTGTGTGGCATGCCGCGCTGGGTGGCGTCGATCTCGTCGGTGCCCGCGATGCCGCGCAGCAGCGCGGAGCCGACCGCGCGGGCGATGAGCGTGGCGAAGAGCGGCCCGAGCTGGTCGTTGACGGCGTGCATGACCGGGCGCTGCAGACCCGAGGCGAGCCGCAGCCGGGTCGCCGCGTCGGTGTCGGCGGGCACGATCGGCGCGTCACGCACTTCGGCGACGCTGGCGAACGCCCGGGCACGGGCCCGCACGGGGTCGACGAGCGCGGCGAGCGTGTGGAGCACGATCGGCGGCGCGACGCGGGCCGCGATGCGGACCACCGTCGCGCGCGGAAAGAGCGGCACGTCGACGGGGGTGAAGCGGGGATCCTCGAGCAAGTGCAGCACCGCGCCCTTGACCCGCGGCCCGTAGACGTCGAGGGAGGCGTCGAGCCGGGCCCGCGTCGATCGGCTGCGGAGGAACTGGGTGAGCTCGACATACATGCGCCCGCCGATGTAGGTGACCCAGGCGTGGGCCTCCTCGTCGGTGAGCCTGACACCCATGGGCTCGAGCCAGTCGCGCACGGCCAGCGTCATCGCCGACTGGCCCAGGGGAGTGACCGGCCCGCTGATGCCCTGCATGTGGCCGACCTCCATGAAGGCGCGGCGGCCGTCGTCGGGCTGCGCGACGAGCGGGAAGAGGCTCGTGATCGCCCGTGACTGCAGGAGCCACAGGCTGCCGGCCTGGTCGAACGCCCACTCGATGTCCTGCGGTGCGCCCAGCGCCGCCTCGACGCGGCGCCCGATGTCGGCGAGGGCGTGGACCTGCTCGGTCGCCAGGCACCCGTCGTCGGGTCCGGTCACGGTGCCGTCGCGATCGACGGTGTAGTGGTCACTGTCCGCGGTGCCGTCGACGACCCCGGTGCCGAGCCCGGCGACGGCGTCGATCGCGGCCCGCCCGCGGGTCTGCGTCATGGGGTCGACGGTGAAGAGCACTCCGGCGGCCGTCGGGTCGACCATGCGCTGCACGACGACCGCCATCGCCGGCTCGTCGGTGATGCCGTGATCCCTGCGGTAGGCGATCGCCCGCTGCGAGTGCAGCGAGCCCCACACGGTGCGGATCGCGTCGGCGACGGCGTCGACGTCGTCGCCGGGCACTCCGAGCACCGTCTCCTGCTGCCCGGCGAAGCTCGCGTCGGGCAGGTCCTCGGCGGTCGCGCTGGAGCGGACGGCCACGGCGTCGTGCCGCAACGCGGCCAGGGCGGCGCCGAGCTCGGCGCGGTCGACCTCGCCCGCGCCGTGCGCGGCGGTCGTGACGCAGAATCCTGGCGGCACGTCGAACCCCGCCCGGATCAGCGCGGCCAGGCCGAGGGCCTTGCCGCCGACCTGCTGCCCCTGATCAGGTTCGATGCGCTGCAATGCGACGATCGCGGTCATCAGTTGGCCTCCCGTGGCTCCGCCACGACAGTAGACCCCGACGCGACGAGTCGCAGGGGAGCGGCGGGCCGACTGCGACGGGCCCCCGGAGGCGAGTGTGGCCCGGCACACTGACCGGGCCACACTCCTGCCTGCGGCTCCTCCCTGCGACTCCTCCCTGCGGCTGTTGCCTGCGCTCAGCGCCGCGGCGCGAGCAGCGGCGCGACGGCCGCGGCCGTGAGCGCGCACACGATCGCGGCGAGCAGCGACGTCAGCTGCACGCCGTGCATGAAGGCGTCGTGCGAGGCCGCCACGAGCGCGTCCCCGAGCGCCGCCGGCAGCCCGGCGGCGACATCCGCCGCTCCGCCGAGAGTCTGCGCGGCCCTGTCGGCGTCCTGCACCGACACCCCGGCCGGCACAAGCAGGTCGGTGCGGTAGAGCGCCGTGAGTGCGCTGCCCAGGAGCGCGACCCCGAGCGACGTCCCCAGCTCGTAGGCAGTCTCCGACAGCCCCGACGCGGCGCCCGCCCGGTCGGCGGGGGCGTTGGCGAGGATCGCGTCGTTCGTCAGCGTCTCGGCCAGGCCCGCGCCCATGCCGACGAGCGCGAAGATGACGACGATGACGGTCGGTGAGGACGTCGTCGTCAGCGTCGCGGCCAGGGCGTATCCGCTCGCGCTGAGCGCGATGCCGGCCGGCACGAGCACGTGCAGCGGCAGCCGTCGCGCGAGTCGCACCGCGAGCAGGCCCATGACGATCGAGGCCACGGCCCCCGGCAGGAGGTGCAGCCCGGCGTCGAGCGGGTCGAGGCCCAGGATGAGCTGCAGATACTGCGACAGGTAGAAGACCAGTCCGGCCCACGCGAAGATCGACAGGAAGTTCGCGGCGATCGAGGCGCTGAAGACGCGGTTGTCGAAGAGACGCACGTCGAGCAGTGGATCGGCGGACGCGAGCTGGCGACGGACGAACGCGACGCCCACCCCGACGCCGAGGGCGAGCATGCCGACGGCGTCGAACGAGAGGCCGTCGTGCGCGATCCCCTTGATGCCCCAGACGACGCCGAGCATCGCGAGCGCCGACATACCGATGCTCAGCACGTCGATGCGCCCCGCCACCGGCGTGCGCGACTCCGGCAGCAGCAGCGGACCGGCGAGCAGCAGCAGCCACGCGAGGGGCTGCGTCATGAGGAAGACGGAGTTCCACGCGAAGTGCTCCAGCAGCACGCCGCCGACGATCGGCCCGAGGGCCGCGCCGCCGGCGAAGCCCGCCGCCCAGATCGCGATCGCCAGGCGCCGCTGGCCGGCGTCGACGAAGAGGTTGCGCAGCAGCGACAGGGTCGAGGGCATGAGCATCGCGCCGAAGACGCCACGCAGGGCCCGGGCCGCGATGAGGTGCGCCGCGCTCGGGGCGAACGCCGCATAGAGGCCCATGAGGGCGAAGCCGGCCGTGCCGATGAGCAGCAGGCGGCGCCGCCCGAGCCGGTCGCCGAGCGTGCCCATGGTCACGAGCAGGCTCGCGAGCACGAGCGGGTAGATGTCGAGGATCCACAGCAGCTGCGCCGAGGTCGGCGCCAGGGCCTGCGTCAGCTGCGGCACGGCGAACGACAACACCGTGTTGTCGAGGCTGATGAGCAGCACGGGGAGCATGAGCACGACCAGCGCCGCCCACTCGCGACGACCCGCGCGCGCGGGCACCGGCCGGGGCCGTGCAGGGGTCGGCGGGCTCGGCGGCGTGGCCGACGGCCCTCGTCGCGCCGCAGGAGTCTGTGGCGTGCGGGTGTCGATGCTCGTCGGGTCGCTCGTCGTGTCCGTCACGCGTGTCGTGACGTCGTCGAGAGGCATCGTCATGTCGGTCTCGCCTCCTTCGGGGCTCGGGTCGACGGACGGTCAGTAAACCGTCCAGCCGGTACACTAACAAGTGCCTGACATATCGGTATTCCCCGACGTCGACATCCGCCTCGGGGCGGGCCCCCTCGCGGTGTGTCAAGGTCGATCCATGAGCCCGACGCGCGAGCGCATCCTCGACGCCCTGGAGTCGGTCGTGGCCCAGGACGGCCCGGCCGGCGCGACCCTGGAGGCGGTCGCGGCCAAGGCAGGCATCTCCAAGGGCGGCCTGCTCTACCACTTCGGCACCAAGGAGGCCCTCTATCGCGGGCTTTTGGACCGCCTCAAGCGGCTGGCGTGCGAGGACGTCGAGATGTGGCGCCGCTCCGAGGGCGGGATCGTGGCGGCCTACCTGCAGGCGTCGACGATCGCCGAGGGCACCTACACCGCGACGCTGCTCGCGGCCCTGCGCCTGCTCGGCACGAGCGGGGTCGACGTCGAGGAGGCCGTGCTCACCTCGTTCGAGACGTGGTATCAGGCGCTCGCCGACGAGCTCGACGACCCGGTGACGGCACGACTCATCCACCTCGTCGGTGACGGTCTCTATCTGCATGCTCTCGTCGGCGCCCGCCCCGACGCGCTCGACGCCGCGGTCGTCGCGCGCCTCGTGGGTGAGCAGTCCGACTACAGGCGGTAGGCCGACACGAGGTCGCGCAGGCGGCCGGCCACGTTGTCGACCTCGGTGGCGGCGGCGAGGGTGTCGCGCGCCCCGTCGGAGGTCTGGCCGGCGGTCGCGGCGACCTCGGCGATGTTGCCGGCGATGCCCTTGGCGCCCTCCGCCGCGAGGTGCACGGAACGGCTCATCTCGTTGGTGGTCGCGGTCTGCTCCTCGACGGCCGACGCGATCGTCGTCTGGGTCTCGTTGATGCGGCCGATGACGTCGGTGATCTGCGCCAACGCCGTGGCCGTGTCGGTCGCGTCCTGCTGGATGCTCTCGACCCGCTGGGAGATGTCCTCGGTGGCGGCCGCACTCTGCTGGGCGAGTTCCTTGACCTCGTTGGCGACGACGGCGAAGCCCTTGCCGGCCTCCCCGGCGCGCGCCGCCTCGATCGTGGCATTGAGCGCGAGCAGGTTGGTCTGCTCGGCGATGCTCGTGATCGTCTTGACGACCTCGCCGATGAGCGCGGAGCTCTCGCCGAGCTTGGCGACCGTGCCCGACGTGATCTGCGCCGACCGCACGGCCTCCTGCGCGACATCGGAGGCACGGTTCGCGGCGGTCGCGATCTCGCGGATCGAGGCGGTCATCTCCTCGGTGCCGGAGGCGACCGTCGAGACGCTGCCGCTGACCGAGTCGGCCGAGGCGGAGGCGCTGGAGGACTGGGTGTTCGCGCTCCTCGAGGAGCGCTCGAGTTGCCCGGCGGTGCGGCCCAAGCGCTCCGAGGCGTCCGTCAGCGAGCGGGTGTGCTCCAGCACCCCGGCCAAGGCCTGCGCCGCACCGGCGCTGCGGGCATTGAACGCCTCGACCAGTTCCTGCAGCTCCAACACGCCGTCCGGCTCCAGCCGGGCCCGCAGGTCCTTGGCGTCGGTGGTGCGCAGCTGCTCGGAGTAGCGCCGGAGCACGTTGCCGTTGCTGCGGGTGATGACGACGAGGAACGCCGCGAACGCGCCGGCGAGCAGGAGAGCGCAGGCGAGGAGGATGACCATGGCGATCGTCTGGCTGCTCCGCGCCGCCGCCACGTCGGCGTCGAGGCGGGTGTCGAGCTGCGTGTTGAACTCGGTGATCGGGGCCATGATCGCCGTCACGGCCTGCTGGTAGTCGGCGCCGAAGACCAGCTCGCGGGCGATCCGCTGCTTGTCGGCGACGGACAGCGCGGCGTCGGCGGGGGAGAGCTGCCACGCCGCGACCGCCTGCGGCATCTGCGACGTCGGGGTGTCGCTCGCCTCGAGCATGAGCCGCATGGCGCGGGTCTCGGCCTTGACGAGCGACGCCGAGTTCGCGCTCGCCTGAGCCAGCAGGTCCAGTTCGCCCTGCGGAGTGTCGAGCGACTTCAGGGTCGCTAGCGCCTTGGCCTGTCGCTGGGTCTCGTCGATCTCGCGCCAGTACTGCTGCAGCCACGCCTTGTCACCCGTCGCCGCGAATGCCCGCACCGTGTTGGTCAACAGCGCGGACGACTCCCGGATGTCTCGGGCGGCCTGCAGCGAGCGATCCCGGTTCTCGACCGTGTGGGTCTGCGCCGCGGCGGCCTGGAAGCTCAGGATCGCGGCGACGATCGTCGCCAGCGTGAGGGCGGCGGCGATGATCGCGCCGATCTTGGTCAGTGCCGCTTGTCTCATGGCGCCCGTGCTTCCCGTCGTCCTCATCGTCTGTCGTTCGACGGGCGCCCATCGGCAGGCCGGGCGCGGGAACTGAGCACGCCGCGGTGAGGGGCGCAAAAAGTTCACTTTCTTCACAATGTCGCGGGAGCGACTGTGAAATGGAAGTGACTGTGAAACGGCAGTGACTGTGAAACGGCGGTGACTGTGACGTCGCCCGGTCAGCGGGTCGAGGTCACCGGGCTGATCGCGCGCCGGCCAGCGAGCACCGCCAGGACGTTGCGGGCGGCCAGGTCGGCCATCGCGGCGCGCGTCTCACGCGTCGCCGAGCCCAGATGCGGTAGCAGCACGACGTTCTCGAGCTCGAACAGCCCCGGGTCGAGGCTCGGCTCGCGCTCGTAGACGTCGAGACCCGCGCTGGCGATCTGCCCTTCGCGCAGCGCCGTCACGAGCGCCGCTTCGTCGACGATCGGCCCGCGTGCCGTGTTGACGAGATAGGCAGTCGGCTTCATGCGGGCCAGCGCCGCCGCGTCGATGAGGTGGTAGGTGGAGCCGGGCCGGCCCGGCGGGACGAGGGGGCAGTGCAGCGAGACGACGTCGCTCGTCGCCAGCAGTTCGTCGAGCTCGACGCGGCGCGCCCCCAGTTCCTGCGCGCTGGGCGGCGGCAGCGGGCTGCGCTTGGTGTAGACGACGCTCATGCCGAACGCGTGCGCGCGCCGCGCCATGGCCATGCCGATATCGCCGGCGCCGACGATGCCGATCGTGCGGCCCTCGATGGCGCGCCCCACGAGGAAGTCCATGCCCCACGCCCAGGGCTCGCGGGTGCGGACGATGCGCTCGGCCTCGCCGAACCGCCTCGTGGCCATGAGCATGAGCGCGAACGCGGTGTCGGCGGTCGCATCGACGAGCACGCCGGGGGTATTGGTGGCGACGACGCCCCGCTCGTCGCAGGCGGCGACGTCGATGTTGTCGTAGCCCACGGCGACGTTGGCGACGACCCGCAGCGACTCGCCGGCGGCGTCGAGGAACTGGGCGTCGACCCGCGCCCTGAGCGACGTCAGCACGGCCTCGGCGCCGCGGATGCGAGCCAGCAGCTCCATGCGCGGGATGGGGCCGTCGCCGCCCCAGGCCGCGACGTCGTGGTCGGCCCGCAGCTGCTCGACGGCGTCGGCGGGGAGGCGGTCGGCGACGACAATCCTGGCCATGGCTTCGGATTGTGCCGCCTGACGGGTCGACATGCGAGCGGGGTCGCGGCCCGGGCTGAGGACACTCGGGCTCAGCTGCGGTGCATGGCCTGCATGAGCTGGTGTTCGGCATCCGGCCCCGGCCCGATCCGAGCGACCCTGACCAGGAAGAAGACGCCGAGGATGGTCCACAACCCCACGATGGCCCACTCGAAGGGCCAGACGAGGGCCGCCGCCTGGCCGGGCATGAAGAGGAACGCCAGCGATGCGGAGAGCAGCACGGCGAGCACCCCGACCGGCACCCCGCCGGGGGTGCGGAACGGGCGCTTCATGTCCGGTTCCCGGCGGCGCAGCACGACGAAACTCAGCGCGACCATGAGCCACGCGACGATGATCGCCAGACCGCCTGCGTCGACGAGCCACACGAGCATCCGGCGGCCGAAGAAGGGCGCCACCATCGACAGGGCCCCGATGAAGAGGATCGCGTTGGCGGGCGTGCGGTAGGTGGGGTGGAGCCGGGCGAACCACCGCGGCAGCATGCCCGAACGGGCCATGGCGTAGACGAGCCGGCTCGCGCCGATGAGGAAGCCGTTCCACGACGTGAGGATGCCCGCGATCCCGCCGAGGACGAGGAGCGTGCCCATGAGGGGGCTGCCCCACAAGGCCGCCATGCCGTCGGCCGCGGCGAGTTCGGAGGCAGCGAGCACGTCGACCGGCAGCGCCGACCCGACGGTGACCATGATCATGACGTACCAGCCGATCGCGATGACCACCGAGACGAGCAGCACCCGCCCGATCTCGCGGAACTCGAGGTTGATCTCCTCGGCCGACTGCGGGATGACGTCGAAACCGACGAAGAGGAACGGCGTGGCGACGAGCACCGTGATCACCCCGGCCGCGCCGCCGCTGAAGAGGGGCTGCATCTGCTCGACGGAACCGCCGACGAACGCCCCCGTCAGCAGCACGAGCCCGACGATGAAGAGGAAGGCGACGGCGACGCTCTGGAACACGGCAGCCGGGCGCACCCCGACGTAGTTGAGAGCGGTCATGACGATCGCTGCGACGACCCCGACCGCGACCCAGCTCGCATAGACCTCGTAGCCGGCCACGGTCCACAGCCGCCCGACGAGCATGTCGGGCACGAGATAGAGCAGGGTCTGAGGCAGTGCCACCGCCTCGAACGCGACGACACTGACGTAACCGAGCACGAGGGTCCAGCTCGTGACGAACGCCGGCCAGGACCCCATGGCCCGCAGCACGTAGTTGTGTTCGCCGCCGACGTGCGGCATCGCCGCGACGAGCTCGGCGTAGGTGAGCGCCACCAGCAGGATGACGACGCCTCCGATGACGAAGGCGAGCGCCGCCCCCAGCGTGCCGGCCGATTGCAGGAAGTCGCCGGTCAGCACGATCCAGCCGAAGCCGATCATGGCTCCGAACGCCACGGCCAGGACGTCGAAGCGGCCGAGTGCTCGCGTGAGGGTCTGGGTCTGCTCGGTGTGCTGGGCCATGTCGTCTCCGTATTGCTGTCGAAACGCTCCGCTGTCGAAGCGCTCTGCTGTCGAAGTGCTCTGCTGTCGAAACGCTCTGCCGTCGAAGTGCTCTGCCAGCGACGTGTTCTGCGGTCGGTGGGGTGGCGCAGGGTGGGTGGTGTGCTCGGATTGTGCCGCGTGGCCGGTGAGACCGCGACTCGCGCGCGGCGCGCTCCCGAGTGCGGAAGCCGGGCTCAGAGAGTCGCCGAGGGTCCGGCGAGTCCGTCGCGTGAACGGGTCGGCGAGCTTGTCGGTGCTGGCCTATAGCCTGCCCGCACGACCCCCGGACCTCTCAGGAGCGTGAGTGCGATGC
>JBDIAP010000015.1:0-42615 GCA_039812485.1 Kineosphaera sp. | reverse complement strand
CTATCCTCTGCGCGCGTAGGAAACTTGAGAAGGGCTGTCCCTAGTACGAGAGGACCGGGATGGACGAACCTCTGGTGTGTCAGTTGTTCTGCCAAGGGCACCGCTGATTAGCTACGTTCGGTAGTGATAACCGCTGAAAGCATCTAAGCGGGAAGCATGCTTCGAGATGAGGTTTCCATGGACTTCGGTCCGAGAGACTCCCAGCTAGACGACTGGGTTGATAGGCCAGATGTGGAAGCGTAGTAATGCGTGTAGCTGACTGGTACTAATAAGTCGACAACTTGTCCACTCACTCTTTGGGGTGTGTGGTGTTCGCGTCCACTGTGTGACTCCCAGGACATCAGCCTGGTAGCACCGATATCTCGCCCCTTGGGGTGGGGTGTGGTGCTCGGTTGGGTCTGTTAGGGTTACGGCGGTCATAGCGAGAGGGAAACGCCCGGTCCCATTCCGAACCCGGAAGCTAAGCCTTTCAGCGCCGATGGTACTGCACTGGTGACGGTGTGGGAGAGTAGGACGCCGCCGGACAATATTTCACAGAGGGCCCGTTCGACATATCAGATGATGTGTCGAACGGGCCCTCTTCTGTGTCTCGACACGACCTTTGTGTCTCCACACGACGTTGCGCCTGTCCCGGCGGTGCCCATCGTCACGACCACCCGTGGCGCGTCAGCTCTCGACGAGAGCGTGCCAGGGCAGGCCGACCTCGGCGAGCAGCCCGCGCAGCAGCGGCAGGCTGAGGCCGACGACGTTGTGGTAGTCGCCCTCGATGCGATCGACATACGGGCCGCCCAGTCCGTCGACGGTGAACGCGCCGGCGACCTGCAGCGGTTCGCCCGTGGCGACGTACGCGTCGATCTCCTCGGGGGACAGGCGCGCGAAGTGCACCGCCGTGGAGCCCGTGGCGCCGAGCGTCGCGCCCGTGCCGTCGGGTCGCAGGTCGATGAGCCAGTGCCCCGTGTGCAGCACGCCGCGGCGCCCGGACATGGCCCGCCAGCGATCGCGGGCCTCCTGGGCGGACGACGGTTTGCCATGCGCGCTGCCGTCGAGCTCGAGCACCGAGTCGCACCCGAGCACGAGCTCGACGGCGTCCGCGGAATCCTCACCCAGGAGCGACTCGACGACTGCCTCGGCCTTGGCCCTTGCGAGGACGAGCGCGACGTCGGCCGGATCGAGCGTGCCGTAGCGGGATTGGGCCGACCGCAGGGCCGCGTCCTCGTCGACGCCGCTGACCCGCACGCTCGGCTCGACACCCGCGGACCGCAGGGTGGCCAGCCGCGCCGGTGATGCCGACGCCAGCAGGAGGCGTGCCGGCCTCGTCATGAGGCGCAGGCCGATGCGGTCGGGACGGCCACGTCCTGCCAGTCGTGAAGGACCGCACGTCGAAGCGTGTCGAGCCCGACGCCCCCGAGATCCAAGGCTCGGCGGTGGAACTCGCGGACATCGAAGTCGCCGCCCTCGCGCCCGCGCACCTCGTCGCGCAGCTCGAGCCACAGGCGCTCGCCCAGCTTGTAGGACGGCGCCTGCCCCGGCCAGCCGAGATAGCGGTCCAGCTCGAACCGCAGGGTCGGCTCGGGCAGGAGACTCGAGGAGCGCAGCAGCGCCCAGGCCTTGTCGTAGGTCCAGGCCCCTCCGCCGACACTGTCCGGCGCCGCGAACTCGCAGTGCACTCCGATGTCGATGACGACTCGGGCGGCCCGCAGCGACTGCGCGTCGAGCATGCCGAGCCGGTTGCCGGGGTCCTCGAGGAAGCCCAGCTCGGCCATGAGGCGCTCGGCGTAGAGCGCCCATCCCTCGCCGTGCCCCGACGTGAACGACAGATGCCGCCGCCACGCGTTGAGCGTCGAGGAATTGACGACCGCCTGGCCGACTTGCAGATGATGTCCGGGGACGCCCTCGTGATAGACGGTCGTCAGCTCCTGCCACGTCGCGAACGTCGCGACATCCGGCGGCACCGACCACCACATCATTCCGGGGCGACGTAGGTCGTCCGAGGGACCCGTGTAGTAGATGCCGCCGGTCTGCGTCGGCGCGATGCGGCACTCGATGCGGCGCAGCGCCTGCGGGATGTCGAAGTGGGTGCCCGCCAGGGCCTCGATGGCCGTGTCCGCCTGCTCCTGCATCCACGCGGCGAGCGCGGCCGTGCCCTGCAGCTGGTAGCGCGGGTCCGCGTCGAGCACCGCCGCGGCCTGCACGATGTCCCCCCCGGGCACGAGTCGCCCGGCGACGGCACGGCGCTCGCCTTCGATGCGCGCCAGCTCCGCGAGCCCCCACTCGTAGCTCTCGGCGAGGTCGACGCTCGCCCCCAGGAAGTAGCGGGAATGCAGTTCGTAGAGCTCGCGCCCGCACGCGTCGGCCTCGGGCGCCACGTCGAGCAGGTCGTCGCGCAGCCGCCGCGCCGTCTGCGCGTAGCCCGCGCGGGCGGCGCCCGCGGCCCGCTCCAGCAGCGGGCGCACCGTGTCGGGTGCGTCGCCGCCGTCGACGAGGCCCGCGAAGTAGCCGTCGGGGCCGGCGAATCCCTGCGCCTGCGCGATGCACGCGAGCACCTGACGTCGCGGGGCGACGAGGCCGCGGCGGCGCGCTTCCAGCAGCGAGGCGTGCCACTGCGCGAGCGCCGCGGGGATCGCGGCGATGCGGCCGGCGACGAGCTCCCACTCCGCCGGTGTGCTCGTCGGCATGATGTCGAGGATGTCGCGCACCGCCTGCAGGGGGCTCTCGAGCACGTTGAGCGCCATGAGCCCGACGCCGGCGTCGTCGCGCTCGAGCGCGACGCCGAGCCGCTCGCGCATGGCCTCCAGCGTCACGCGGTCGACGTCGTCGACCGGGGCCAGACCCTCGAGACGGCGCAGCGTGCGACGGTCGAGGTCGGCGAAGGCGGCCAGGCCGGCGGGGGAGAAGTCGTCGAGCCGGTCGTCGGCGCCGGGCAGCCCCAGCGTCGTCGCCGTCAGGGGACTCAGGGCGGTGACCGCGACGACGTAGTCGTCGGCCACCGCATCGATGGGGCTCCGCGCTCGCGCGGGGCTCACCGGCCGCCCCAGCCGCCCCCGAGCGGCATGCGGGGCAGGAGGGCGCGCCACCGGCTACCCCAGCCGGAGCCGCCGCGACGCGCGACGGCCGGACCGTCTGCGCCCGAGCCGCCCGACGCGAGGGCGGCGATGATGCAGGTCAGGGCCGCGAGCTCCTCGGCGGACGGGTCGCCGCGCTCGACGCGGAACAGCGTCGCGGGTGCGGCGGGGGCCGCCGCGTCCGCCTGGGCGGTCTGCTGCCCGCTCACAGCGGAATGTTCCCGTGCTTGCGCGTCGGCGTCGTCTCCTGCTTGTTGCGCAGGGCCCGCAGCGCCCGGACGACGTGGGCGCGGGTGCGCCGCGGCCTGATGACCGCGTCGACATACCCTCGCTCGGCGGCGATGTAGGGGTTGGCCAGCGTCAGCTGGTATTCGTCGATGAACCTCGCGCGGACCTCGTCGACGTCCTCGCCCGCATCGATCGCGGCCTGGATCTGCTTGCGGTAGAGGATGTTCACCGCGCCCTGCGCGCCCATGACCGCGATCTGCGCACTCGGCCACGCCAGGTTGATGTCGGCGCCCAGGTGCTTGGAGCCCATGACGTCGTAGGCGCCGCCGTAGGCCTTGCGCAGGATGATCGTGATGAGCGGCACGGTCGCCTCGGCATACGCATAGATGAGCTTGGCGCCGCGACGGATGATGCCGTCCCACTCCTGGTCGGTGCCCGGCAGGAAGCCCGGCACGTCGACGAACGTGATGACCGGGATCGAGAAGGCGTCGCACGTGCGCACGAAGCGCGCGGCCTTCTCGGAGGCGTCGATGTCGAGCGTGCCGGCCAGCTGCTGCGGCTGGTTGGCGACGATCCCGACGCTGTGCCCCTCGACCCGGCCGAAGCCGCACACGATGTTGGGCGCGAAGAGCGCATGCACCTGCGTGAACTCGCCGTCGTCGAGCACGGTGCGGATGACCGTCTGCACGTCGTAGGGGGTGTTCGTCGAGTCGGGGATGAAGGTGTCGAGCGCCTCGTCCTCGGGCCGCAGCTCGAGGTCGGCCTCGGCGTCGTAGACCGGCGGCGCGTCGAGGTTGTTCGACGGCAAGAAGTTGAGCAGGTCCTTGACGTAGTCGATCGCCTCGTCCTCGTCCTGCGCCACGTAGTGGGCGACACCCGACTTCGTGTTGTGCGTGCGCGCGCCGCCGAGGTGCTCGAAGTCGACGTCCTCGCCGGTGACAGTCTTGATGACGTCGGGGCCGGTGATGAACATGTGCGACGTGCGGTCGACCATGACGACGAAGTCCGTGATCGCGGGGGAGTAGACCGCGCCGCCCGCGCACGGCCCCATGATGAGGCTGATCTGCGGGATGACGCCGCTGGCGTGCACGTTGCGGCGGAAGATCTCGCCATACATGCCGAGCGAGACGACGCCCTCCTGGATGCGCGCACCGCCGGAGTCGTTGATGCCGACGACCGGGGCGCCCATCTTCATCGCCAGGTCCATGACCTTGATGATCTTCTCGCCGAAGACCTCGCCGAGCGAGCCGCCGAAGACCGTGAAGTCCTGCGCGAAGACGCAGACCGTGCGCCCGTCGACGGTGCCGTAGCCGGTGATGACGCCGTCGCCGTACGGTCGGTTGGTCTCCTGGCCGAAGTTCATCGAGCGGTGCCGGGCGAGCTCGTCGAGCTCGACGAAGCTGCCCTCGTCGAGCAGCATGTCGATGCGCTCGCGGGCCGTCTTCTTGCCCTTGGCGTGCTGCTTCTCGACCGCCCGCGCCGATCCGGCGTGGATCGCCTCGTCGGTGCGACTCTGGAAATCGGCCAGCTTGCCCGCAGTGGTGTGCAGATCGATCGCGGTGTCCGTTGCAGCCTTGCTCATGGGCGTCAGCCTAGCCTTGAGGCCGTGGTCAAGATGCTGGACTCCGAAGAGCTGGTCGGGGCACTTTGCCGCCCCGGCAGCCCGTGGCTCGAGGTCGACGTGCGCGAGCAGGTCGACTCGACGAACACCCAGGCGGCGCGCGACGCCCGGCCGTGGCGCCTCGTCGTCGCCGGCGAGCAGACCGGCGGGCACGGGCGGCAGGGGCGCAGCTGGTCGTCACCGCCAGGCACCTCGGTGTCGATGTCGATGGTCGTGCCCACCGGCGACCGCCCGCAGGACGTCGGCTGGGTGCCGCTCGTCACCGGCCTGGCGGTCGTGCGGGCGCTGGGCGAGGTCACCGGGCGGCCGCAGGCCTTCGGGCTGAAGTGGCCCAACGACGTGCTCGCCGACACACCGCCGTCGACTCCGGAGCACGGGGCGAGCGCGGGGGTCGTGGCGCGCGGCAAGGTCTGCGGCATCCTGTGCCAGGTGCCCCGCCCCGGCATCGTCATCGTCGGGGTCGGCGTCAACGTCAGCGCACCGCCGGGGAGCCTGCCCGTGGCGAGCGCCCCCGCGCAGGCCCGCCGCGCGCCGGGGCAGCCGGCGGCCCCGACGACCTCGGCCAGCGCCGGGCGCGTGCCCGTGCTGCGGCCGGTGTCGCTGCGGGAGTGCGTCGCCCCCGGCACCGATCCACCGACCCGGGAGGCGGTCATCACCGCGATCGCGAGGCACTTCGCGGCCGCCCACGCGGACCTGCTGGCGGGCGGGGCCGCGCTGGCGCGGTTGCGCACCGACTACGCGGCAGCCTGCGTCACCACCGGCAGGGACGTCGAGGTCCACCTGCCCGGTGACGTATGCGTCGTGGGTCGCGCCGAATCGGTCGACGCCCGAGGGCGACTCGTCGTGCGGGAGGCGGTGACGGGCGCGCAAAAGCACTACGCAGCTGGTGATGTATTTCACATCCGGCCGCGAAACGAGGCATGATCGGCGTATGAGCGGGGAGGGAGCGCACCGGGCGGAGGCGATCGATGCCCGCAGTGCGCATCAGGACAGGGCGAACGTCGGAGGCGACGCCGGGCCGGGTCGTGACCAGGCCGGCGGACCGCGCGACCGGCGGCACTCGCGAGGGCGCGCGTGGGCCAGGATCGCCCCGGCGGGCCCGCCGGCCCCCGCCCCGGCGGCGCCGTGCCGGTGCGCGGATGAGGTGCGAGAGCCGATGCACCCTGCCGATGAGACTGGTTTGACCGGTCCCTCGCCCCTCGACACCCAGTGGAGCGCGCCGATGCCCCACGGGCCCCAGGTGCCCCTGGTGCCCCCGGTGCCCCAGGTGCCCAACGGTGACGTGGGCTCGGGCCGGGGCGCCTCCACGGGTCTGCCGCCCGGCGAGGCGGTCCAGGCCGCCGACGCGGTCGTCCAGCTGCTCGGGGAGCCCACGCTGCGCCGCCTCGACGTCGCCGCCAACACCGGGATTCCGCCGGAGAAGACGCGGCGCTTCTGGCACGCGCTCGGGTTCGCGGCCGCGCCCTCGGAGGAGGACACCCTCTACACGCGGGCCGATCAGGAGGCGATCCAGCGCACGGTCGCGATCCTCGCCTCGGGCAAGATCGACGAGCCCCTGGCCCTGGCCCTCACCCGCGCCATCGCGCGCAGCCTCGACCGGCTCGCGGCGTGGCAGTCCTCGCTCATCATGGAGAGCGTGCTGCGGGCCCAGAACGAGGACCCGCTGCACCCCGACCCGCTCGGTGGGGTGGCCGGGGTCGGCGACCTGCCGACCGACCTCGCGGCCGCCCTCGCCCTCGAACGCGAGGCCGACGAGCAGCTGTGGCACCGCCGCCTCTCGCCCGCCGCCTCCCGGGAGGCGGGGGAGGTGCTGCTCGAGCTCGTCGACGAGATCGAGCCGCTCATCATCTATGCCTGGCGGCGGCACCTCGCGGCGACCATCGGGCGCCTCATGACCCACGAGAACGACGACGAGGACACCGGCGTGCGGCAGGCGGTCGGCTTCGCCGACATGGTCGGCTTCACGACCCTCGTGCGGCGCCTGTCCGAGCGCCAACTCGCCCGGCTCGTGCAGCATTTCGAAGAGCTCGCGGCCGACATCGTCGCGGCGCGCGGCGGGCGGATCGTCAAGATGCTCGGCGACGAGGTCGTCTATGCGGCCGACACGCCCCAGGCCGCCGCCGACATCGCCCTCGACCTGCTCGACATCGTCGCCGACGACCCCTCGATGCCGCAGCTGCGCATCGGCATGGCGCTCGGACCGGTGCTCTCGCACCTCGGCGACATCTTCGGCACGACCGTCAACCGGGCCAGCCGCCTGACGAACGTCGCCCGGCCGCATACGGTGGTCGTCGACGACGCGATGGCGACCTGCCTGGCGGACGATCCCGGATTCCTCATGAACCGGCTGCCCCCACGGGCGCTGCGCGGCCTGGGGATGACGGTCGTCTGGCATCTCGGGCGGCCCAGCTGCGCCCCGCGGGGCAAGGTCGACGCCTTGGCCTGACCGGCGCGGGTCGATGCGTCGCCCCGACCCGGAGGAGGAGCCGTGACCGCATCCACCGACCAGCCCCAGTTCGTGCGCAGCGAGCGACACGACGGCGGACACGTCGCCGAGATCGTGCTCGACCGACCCGCCGCGATGAACGCCGTGTCGACGCAGGTGGCGCGCGAACTCGCTACCGTCTGTGCGCGGCTCACGGCCGAGGCGCTCGCCGGAGAGGTGCGGGCGGTCGTGCTCAGCAGCACCCACCCCACGGCGTTCTGCGTCGGGGCCGACCTCAAGGAGCGCAACGGCTTCAGCGACGCCGACCTCATGGCACAGCGGCCCATCGCCCGAGCCGCCTACACCGGGGTGCTGACGCTGCCGGTGCCGGCGATCGCCGCGGTCGACGGGTTCGCCCTTGGTGGCGGGTGCGAGCTGGCGCTGAGCTGCGACATCGTCGTCGCCGGCGAGGGGGCGAGACTGGGGCTGCCCGAGGTGTCCGTCGGCGTCATCCCCGGCGGGGGCGGCACGCAGCTGCTGACCCGCCGCGTCGGCTGGTCGAAGGCCGCCCACCTCATCTTCACGGCCCGCCGACTCGACGCCGCCGAGGCGCTGCGGCTCGGCGTCGTCGACGAAGTCGTCCCCGCCGGCGGCGCGCGGGAGGCGGCGCTCGAGCTCGCGACGCGGATCGCCGGGCACTCGCCCGTGGCGATGCGCAACGCCAAGAAGGCGATGCGGCTCGGTTTCGACGTCGACCTCGCCGCCGGGCTCGAGATCGAGGACGGATGCTGGCGCGCCACAGCGTTCTCCGGCGACCGGCGCGAGGGGGTCGCAGCCTTCGCGGAGAAGCGGCGTCCGAAATGGCCCGGCGTCTGACACCCCCGCGCGGCATGTGACGCGATCCTCAGCGGGTCCGCGACCGGCAGGTTCGCCCGATTCACCCCTTCTGCCCCGTGTGTCGTTGCCGACACCGAGGGGTGGCTGTGCGTAGCAAGCCCATGCCCCTACGATGGCCGCATGGCGAGAGTGCTTCTGGCGGAGGATGATTCCGCGATTTCTGCGCCTCTGGCCAGGGCTCTGCGCAGGGAGGGCTACGACGTCGTCGTGTGCGGCGACGGCATGCAGGCCTACGAGGCCGGCCGCTCCGGGCCCGACCTCGTCGTGCTCGACCTCGGACTGCCCCGCATGGACGGCCTCGAAGTGTGCCGCAGGCTGCGCGCCGACGGACGCACCGCCCCCATCCTCATGCTCACCGCCCGCGCCGACGAGGTCGACACCGTCGTCGGCCTCGACGCCGGCGCCGACGACTACGTCACCAAGCCCTTCCGGCTCGCCGAACTGCTCGCCCGCGTCCGCGCGCTCCTGCGCCGCACCACCCCCGGCGGCCCCGTCGAGGACGCCGTGCGCATCGACGCCCAAGCCCGCCGCGCGTTCGTCGGCGACACCGAGATCCAGCTCACCGCCAAGGAGTTCGACCTCCTGCGCGTGCTCCTGCGCGAACAGGGCAAGGTCGTCTCCCGCGAACAGCTCATGCGCGAGGTCTGGGCCACGCACTGGTACGGCTCGACGAAAACCCTCGACATGCACGTCTCCGTGCTGCGTCGCAAACTCGGCGACGACGTCGCCGGACCCCGCTACATCACCACCGTGCGCGGCGTCGGCTTCCGCTTCGAACGGCTCACGGACCAGGCCTGACCCGTGCGCGCCGCGCTGCTGCGGTCGACCCTGCTCGCCGTCGCCCTCAGCCTCGGGCTCGGCCTCGTGCCCCTCGGCGTCTGGCTCCTGCTGCGCGCCATGGGGCCCGGCGAGGAGGCCCTCATGGCCACGCCAGAAGTGCTCGTGCCCCTCACCCTCGCGCTCGTCGTGCTGCTCGTGCTCGGCGTGTGGGCCGTAGTACGCGACCAGGCCCGCCGCATCGCCGACCCCCTCGCCCGCCTCGCCGACCAGGCCGGACGCCTCGGCGTCGGCGACACCCGCTTCACCCCGCCACCCAGCGGCATCGCCGAGATCGACGCCGTCTCAGCCGAACTCACCCGCAGCGGCCGCAACCTGCTCGCCACCCTCTCCAGCGAACGCGACTTCGCCGCCGACGCCTCCCACCAGCTGCGCACCCCCCTGACCGCGCTGCTCATGCGCCTCGAAGAGATCACGATGATCGACGACCTCGACGCCGTGCGCGACGAAGCCAACAGTGCCATCGAGCAGGTCGAACGCCTCAACGACACCGTCGCCACCCTCCTGGCCCGCACCCGTCACACCAGCGACAGCCCCCAAGCCGTGCGCGTCGACCGCGTCCTCGCCGAACTCCAACGCTCCTGGCAGCCCGCCTACGAAGCGGCCGGCCGCTCCATCCGCGTCACCGGCGAACGCGGCGTCTCCGTCGTCACTACCGACGCCGCCCTCTCCCAGGTGCTCGGCACCCTCATCGAGAACTCCCTCGCCCACGGCGACGGCCCCTGCCGCATCGACGTGCGCCACTCCGGCATCTCCGTCGTCATCGAGGTCAGCGACGAAGGCCCCGGCGTGCGCCCCGACCTCGCCCCCTTCGTCTTCGACCGCGGACAGAGCTCCAAGAGCACCGGCCTCGGCCTCGGCGTCGCCCGCGACCTCGCCGAGGGCCACGGCGGCAGGCTCGAGCTCGCCCGCGCCTACCCCGTGCTCTTCGCGCTCTTCATGTCGGGGGCCGAGGAATAACCGTCGCTGCGCGACCGTCGCTGCGCGACCCGGGGCCCTGGGGGCCCCGGATGGACGCGGCTTCGCCGCGGCGCCCAGGTGTTCCGACAATCCAAGCTCGCTTCGCTCGCGGATTGTCGGGCCGGCTTCGCCGGCGGGTCATGGTCACCTTGACGTCCTCTTGTCGGCGTGTGCTGTGATCTCGGCTTTCGCTGCCGATGAGCTGGGGGAACGACCCGGAGATCCATGAGCCACGGAAGGCCCGTCATGCGTGTTCGAGCTGCCGCCATCGCTGCGGCCATTGCCCTCAGCGTTCCCGCTGCGGCGGGTGCCGCCGCGTCTGCGGAGGCGGTGCCGGCGGCCTCAGCGCCCGCGGCCGTGGCCGCCGGGCTCGCCGCCGACCGGTATCCCTGCCGCGGATACGGCGGGTTCGAGCCCGACAACCCCGTCGAGCAGGTCAAGGCCAACACCTTCACGTGGGCCTACCCGCGCGTCAAGGTCGGCGACGGGCGCAACAACATCAACTGGACGCTCGACCCCTACGGCAAGCCGAGCTGGCGCACGTGGTTCCACTCGCTCTACTGGACCGCCTCGCTCATCAAGAAGTCGACCCAGGGCTGGACCGCGCAACGCGACCCCAAGGCCATCGACGGCGCCGTCGCCATCGCCGCCGACTGGGTCAAGGACAACCCGTTCCCGTGGCCCACCGGCCCCGGCGCCGGCAACGCGACGATGACCCGCACCGACCACCTGCTGTGCCTGCGCGGCGCCCTCGAGAAGCTCGGCCGGCCTATCCCGAGCTGGCTCGACAACAGCCTCATCCAGCACTACCGGTGGCTCAAGGGCAACATCTGGGCCGACCACAACGTCGGCACCGACCAGCTCATCGCCATGCTCGGCGTCGCCTGCGTGCTCGGGCGACCCGACCTGCGCGAGGAGCCCGCCAAGGCCCTCGCCGGCCGCATCACCCGCGTCATCGACAGCCAGGGCGCCAACAACGAGCAGTCGCCCGGCTACGCGCGCTGGAACCACGAACTGTGGGGGCAGGCCGAGAACGCCATGCGGACCTGCGGCGTCAACTCCGGCGCCCTGTCGACCATCGCGAGCCGCCGGGCCGCGGCCATGCGGTTCCTCGACCAGGCCACCGCCCCCGACGGCACCCTCGCGCTCATCGGCGACACCGAGCCGCTGACGCTCGACCCGGCCAAGAGCCCCGCCCAGGCGTGGATCGCCTCCAACGGCGCGACCGGCGCGCCCCCGGCCGCGCGCGTCGCGGTCTACAGCGCGGGCTTCGTCTTCGGCCGCTCCGGCTGGGGCACCGGCGCCCGCAAGCCCGCGCAGGAGTCGTTCTACACGCTGCACTACGGGCCGACGCGCGTCGGGCACGGGCACAACGACCACACGGCGCTGACGTGGATGACCCGCGGCCGGCACATCCTCGTCGACCCCGGCAAGGGCGAGTACGTCGACGACGGCTGGCGCGCGTTCTACACCGGCATCGCCGGGCACAACCAGCTCGGCACCCCGCAGATGCGCACGTCGCAGCCGACGAAGCTGACCCGCAAGGCGATTGCGACCGGCGCCGACTACTACCAGCTCGCCGACTCGCCCTACAAGGGTGCGTCGCGGACCCGCGACGTCATCGTGCTCTCCGACCCCGACATCGTCGTGGCCTTCGACCGCATGACGGCGCCCGCCGCGACGACCTTCACGCAGTACTGGCATCTGCCGCACGACCAGAAGCTGTCGGTCTCCGGCACCAAGGCGACCGCGGCCAAGGCCGGCGACGCGACCCGCACGACGCTCCTGCAGCTGCCCGTCGGCGCGGCCAAGGCCAGCCCGTTCGGGGCCGTGCGCGGGTCGACCTCGCCGTTCCAGGGCTGGGTGTGGACGAGCCCGACCCGCCGCGTCGCCGCGCCCGTCGCGACCGTGACCCGCACCGGTTCGAGCGCCGCCGTCGCGACCGCCATCGTCGCCGGGCCGTCGGGCGCCGCGGTGTCGGTGCAGGCCGGCACCTCAGGGGCCACGACGACCTACACGTTCACGGTCGGTGGCCAGCGCGCCGTCGTCAGCCTCGCCGCGGACGGGACTCTGCGTCGCGTGCGCTGACGGGTGCGGCGGACGGTCCTGCGGGGCCGCCCGCTGCACCGTGCGCGCGATGCCGGGGTGCGTAGTCCTCGCCGGGCACCGGGGGCAGGTCGGCGAGCTCGCGCACGAAGACGAACTGGCGGTAGGTCCAGAAGCGGAAGATCGTGCCGAGCACGATGCCGACGAGACGGGCCGCGGTCTGGCCGCTCGGATCGGTCACGTGGAAGACATCGATGGCGATCGCGTTGCAGCCCATCGTGATGAGCGCGCCGATCGCGTTGAAGAAGAGGAAGAGGCCGACCTCGCGCCGCAGGTTCGCGGGGCGCCGGTGGCGGAACGTCCAGTGCCGGTTGGCCACCCAGCTGTAGAGGGTCGCGATCCCCGTCGCGACGAGCGAGGCGATCTTCTCGTGCCCGTCGAGCACGCCCGCGCCGCCGACCCCGACGCCGACCGTCAGCGCGAGATAGGCGCCGCTGTCGACGAAGACGCCGATGGCGCCGATGACCCCGAACTTCGCGAACTCCGCGGCCAGCAGGTCCCACCACCCGCGCAGCCGCGAGCCGAGGCCTCCCCGAGTGCGCGTCATGCCCCTGTCGCCCCTTTCGCCGTGCGGTCCCCAGCCCCGTCAACGGGTCGCACCGGATTCTACGTCCGCGGTGGGTCCCCCAGCGCCCCGCGACCGGCCCGTGGGGCGCCGGAGACCGCCACCGGCGCTGGTCTCGGACCGCCCGAGCCGCGCGTCAGCGCGAGCCGCGGCGCTGCCGCAGCGCGGCGCCCTTCGCGTGGGCCTGATCCCGCAACGAGGTCTGGAAGTCGAGCATCCGCGCGCGCACCCGCTGCGCCTCCGCGCCGCCGCCCGCGCCGACGATGCGCGCCGCGAGCAGGCCCGCGTTGCGGGCGCCGCCGATCGAGACCGTGGCCACCGGCACCCCGGCCGGCATCTGCACGATCGAGAGCAGCGAGTCCATGCCGTCGAGATACGCCAGCGGCACCGGCACCCCGATGACCGGCAGCGGCGTCACGGCCGCGAGCATGCCCGGCAGGTGGGCCGCGCCGCCCGCGCCCGCGATGATGACCTGCAGCCCCCGATCGGCGGCCGTCGTGCCGTAGTCGATCATCTCCGTGGGCATGCGGTGCGCCGAGACGACGTCGGCCTCGAACCCGATGCCGAACTCCTCCAGCGCCAGCGCCGCCTGCTCCATGACCGGCCAGTCGCTGTCGCTGCCCATGACGAGGCCGACCACCGGTCCGCTGTCGGGGGCGGCTCGGTCGTCGGCCTGCCCCGCGCGTCCGTCCGTCGTCGGTGTCGTGTCGTTCATGCCCGCCTCACTCTCGAATCGTCCCGCGCAGGTAGTCGGTCGCGTGCGCCGCCCGCTCGCGCAGCGCGACGAGGTCGTCGCCGCACACGTTGACGTGCCCGATCTTGCGCCCCGGCCGCACGCCCTTGCCGTAGAGGTGCACCTTGAGCCCCGGGTCGCGGGCCAGCAGGTGCCGGTAGGTCGGATAGAGCGACTCGTCCTCCGGCCGGTCCCCGCCGAGCACATTGCCCATGACGGTCCACGGCGCGCGGGCCGTCGTCGCGCCGAGCGGCAGATCGAGCACGGCGCGCAGGTGTTGCTCGAACTGGCTCGTCACCGCGCCGTCGATGCTCCAGTGCCCGCTGTTGTGGGGGCGCATGGCGAGCTCGTTGACGACGAAACCGGGCTCACCGGCGACCTCGAAGAGCTCGACCGCCAAGACTCCTGTGACATCGAGCTCGCCCGCGATGCGCAGGCCGGCCTCGATCATGGCGGTCGCGCGTCCGGGGTCGAGGCCGGGGGCGGGCGCCAACACTTCTGTGCAGATGCCGTCGGTCTGGACGGTCTCGACGACGGGCCACGCCGACGCCTGGCCGCTCGGGCTGCGAGCGACGAGCACGGCGAGCTCGCGCGTGAAGGGTACGCGCTCCTCGGCGAGCAGGCCGTCGGCCAGGGGGCCGTCCGTGCCGACCTGGGCGGCGGCCTCCGCGAGCCAGTCGCGCGCCTCGTCGGGTTCGTCGACGACGCGAACGCCCTTGCCGTCGTAGCCGCCCCGCGGCGTCTTGAGCACCACTGGCCAGCCGGTCTGCGCGCCGAACGTGGCGAGCTCGTCGGTCGTGCGCACCTGCGCCCAGCGCGGGCAGGGGATGCCGAGTTCGCCGAGCCGGGTGCGCATCGCGAGCTTGTCCTGCGCGAAGACCAGGGCCGTCGGCCTCGGGTGCAAGCTCACCCCGTCGGCCTCGAGAGCGGCGAGCACCGGCGCGGGCACGTGCTCGTGGTCGAAGGTGACGACGTCGCAGTGGCGGGCGAATTCGCGCACCGCCTCGATGTCGTCGTGGCCGCCGACGGGGGAGTGCGGCACGACGAGCGCGGCCGAGGCGTCGTCGGACTCGGCGAGCACCGCGAGAGTGATCGCGAGGTTGACCGCCGGCGGCTGACACATGCGGGCGAGCTGGCCGCCGCCGATGATCCCGACGACCGGGAAGCCGCCGGGGGCGACGCGGGCGGTGGCCGCGAGGTCGGCGCTCGGGTCGCGCGTGGGATCGGCCGTCGGGTCGGCGCTCGCTTCGATCGGGTCGGCCGGGCCTTGGGGATGGTGCGACGGCCCCGCGGGCCTGCTGGGCTGACTCACCGCCGCAGACTACCTCGCTCCCCGGTCGAGCTGCCCGCTCCCCGGGCTGAGCTGCTCTGCTCCCCGAGCCGAGTTGCCTTGCTCCCCGCACCGAGCTGCTCTGCTCCCCGTGCCGGGCTGCTTCGCTCCCGCGCCGAGTTGCCTTGCTCCCCGCACCGAGCTGCCTAGGTCGGCGCGGGGAGGGGTTTGGCGGTCGGGTGCGGCGCCGGGTCTCGGGCGTGCCGCACCGCGTTGGGTCGCATGTCGGCGCGAGATCCTGCCGGCGTGGTGTCGCATCGGGCAATATCCACAGCCCCCGAACCGAACTGTCCTGGTCCACAGCGCTGGGCCGGGCAGGGCGCCGCGGAGTGTCCCTCGGTTCGAGGGTGGTGCGGTGCGCCCGCGTACCCAGCTCCCCTCATCCCTGCTCGCGCTCGCCTCCCGGCAGGCGGGCGTCGTGTCCCGCAGCCAACTGGCCGCCGGCGGGCTGACGCGCGGCGCCATCGCGCGGGTGGCGCGCGACTCGGTGCGTGTCGGGCACGGCGTCTACCTGCTCGCCAACCCCGGGCTGACCCTCGACCCCACGTGGGAGGCGCGGCTGTGGGCCGGCCTGCTCATGGGCGAGTCGTCGCGGAGCGCGTTCGAGCCCGGGCGCCCGTGCCTCGCCGGCCTGGCCGCTGCCGTCGTGCACGGCCTGGCCGAACTCGACTGGGAGCGCAAGGGCGACGAGCCGCACACGTTCACGCAGACCCACGACATCGAGGTGCTCGTCGCCCCCGGGCGCCGCATGAGCTCGGTCAAGGGATATCGGTTCACGCGCGTCGCGGCGTCGGAACGGTCGGTGAGTACGGTCGGTGACATCGCCGCCACCAGCGTGGCGGACACCGTGTTCGACCTGTGCGCCGGTGTGTCGCCGCAGGTGGCCGTCGCCTGGGTCGATCGGGCCTGCCAGCGGCGCCTCATCACCCCGCGAGAGATGTTCGAGGCGCTGTCGCGACGCTCCCGGGTCGCGCACCGAGGCCTCATCGCCGAGATCCTGCGTGATCAGCAGGAGGGCACGACCACCGAGCTCGAACGCGCCTATCGCGACCGGGTCGAGCGGCCCCACGGGCTGCCGCAGGGGCGGCGGCAGGCGCGCGACGGGCAACGGCTGCTCGACGTCCTCTACGAGCTGTTCGCCCTGGTCGTGGAGTTGGACGGCAAGCTCGGGCATGTCGAGTCCGGCGCGTGGCGCGATCGGTGCCGCGACAACGCCCACACAGTGCGCGGAGCCCGTTCGCTGCGGTACGGGTGGCACGAATGCACGGCGACCCCTTGCGCCGTCGCGTGGGAGGTCGGGCGCTTGCTCGTCGCGCTCGGCTGGGACGGCGAGCCTCAGGCGTGCGACAACTGCCCGGCCGACCTGCGGCAGAGCGCCTGACGGGTGCGCTCGACGCCACCATCCGTCCCCGCCCGGGCGTTTCCCACGGATTCGGGCCGCAACCCACGCCCGTTCGGGTGTTTCTTGAGTGGGCTCGCCGCCCGGGTCGGCAACTCGAAAGATGGCGGCGGTCAGTGCTGTGAGTTCACTGCACTAACCGCCGATGTGATGGAGGACGTGCCGTGCGAGGAGGGTGACCCCACTGATGATGTCTGAGTCGACCAGGATCCGTGCCGCCTGCGCCGTCATCGCCTCGCGCAGGAGGGTCGACGGCCTCATCGCGGCGGTCGTGGCCGGGTTGTGCGCGTGGTCGCTGGCAGGGTGCGGGGCCCAGGCCGCCCCGGGCGAGGCGAGCGCTGCGGTGACGACGCAAGGCCTCGACCCGTCGGCGCAGGGGCAGCCCACCGACGCGCCGACCTGGGAGGTCGTCACCACCACGCCGACCACCACGCCGACCAACGCGCCGACCACCGCGCCGGGGCCGGTGCCCCCGACCGGGCCCACCCTCGAGCCGTCCCGCGGCGGCGAGGCGGTCTTCGGGGAGCGGCCCACCGCGGCCCGCTCCGCGTCGACCCCGGCGGGCGGGAGCCTGGCCGGGCGCACGATCGTCGTCGACCCCGGCCACAACGGCGCGGCCGGCGCGGCGTTCAACAACCGACTCGTGCCCGCGGGCAACGGCCGGCGCAAGGCGTGCAACACCTCGGGCACCGCATCGCGCGGCGGGCTCACCGAGCACGCCGTCAACTTCCGCCTCGCCACGGCACTCGCCGCCCGGCTCACCGCCCACGGTGCGAAGGTCGTCATGACCCGCACGACGGACGACGGCGCCGGGCCGTGCGTCAACGACCGTGCCGCCGTGGGCAATCGGGTGCGCGCCGATGCCGTGATCTCGGTGCACGCCGACGGCAGCGATTCCGCGAGCGCGCGCGGCTTCCATGTCATCCGGTCGACGACGATGATCGGCGGGCCGGCGGTGGAGTCCGCGTCGGCACGGCTCGCGCAGCTCGTCGTCGACGAGTTCGAGCAGACGGGCATGCCGCGGTCGACCTACCTGGGTGGGGGCACCGCCATCACGCCGCGCGACGACATCGCCGGGCTCAACCTCTCGCAGGTGCCGGGCGTCATGCTCGAGGCGGGCAACCTGCGCAACGCGGCGGACGTGCACCTGCTGGCCGCCGGATCGTTCGTCGACGCCGAGGTCGACGCCTTGACGCGGGCGCTCGAGCGGTGGCTGGCTGGGCGGTGACCGGGTTGCTCGACGCCTGAAACCCCTCGGGACATGCGAGAGCGGGTGGTCCCGACTCGTCTCCCCCCAAGTCTGGGCCACCCGCTCTCGGTGCGGTTTGCAGGCCCCCCAGCCTGCTCTCCACCACGGCCGTCCGAGCCCCCGCTCGTCCTACCGCTACGAAGTCCGGCTCCCCCCGCCGTCCTCCGCGTCTTCGGTAGGCGAGCCCCCCAGCTCACCTACCGCGTTCCCCCCACGACCCACTTGGCTTCCCCCGAACCCCGTGCCTTGCGCGCCGTTCTGATGGGGATATCGGCGCGTGGGGCCCCGGCGTTACAGGTGTCTTGGACATTCGACCGTCTTGTCGTTAACAAGGGCTCTGGCCAGGGCAAGTTAACGCGTGAGCGGGCGCGCCGAGGCGCCGGATGCCCCTGGCGCGTCACGGAATCGGCATGTTCGACGGCCCGCGGGCGGCGCCGCACGAAGGGGGTGCGCCCGCACGCGACGCGAGGCAGGCGCAGGCGGTCGTGTCGCGACGAACTCCCGCTCGACGTCGCGCGTCGCAAGGCCAGCTGCGCGAGGCGGGCGTAGGTCGCGGGTGAGGCGGTTGTGGAGCCCCCCGGCCGCCACAACCGCCGCACCCGCGGTCGGCGCCAACGTTAGGCGGATGACCAGGACGAACGCCAGAGTCGTGGTGATGGTTTGGGCATCTCTTGACCAAACGATGACGATACGGCTCGGCCGCGGACGGGCGAGGGCCCGGTGCTCATGTCGGCGCACGTCAGGGCGGATCTCGCTGCTGATCACGTGCGGCCCGGGTGAACCATGGCATCCCCCGAGGTGACATCAGCCACCCGGGCGTTGCGTGATACGGCGAACTGTATGGCTCGCGCCGGGTCCTCAATAGGGCCGAAGGTCACATATCGCCGAGGAGTCGGACACTCGGCGGAGAGTGGCTCGCGCGCCCGGCCTCTGGGGGCAACCCGGGCGTGGTGGGCGCTCAGTCGCCTGTCGCTCCCCACAGGATGATGCGGGCATTGCGGCCACCGGCACAGATCACTGTGCCATCGCCCTGGTCGGTGCAGTCGATGTCATAGACCATGTCGGTGGTCGGGCTGTAGGCCCGCACGCGCGTCGAGCCTCCGTCGGCGCCGGAGCGCGCGTATTCGTCCGCCACCGCCTGCATGAACGGCACCGACGTCGACTCGTTGAGAGTGCCCGCGTTGGGGAAATGGCCGCCCACGCCCGAGATCCGCTGGTAGATGGTCTGCGACGGTTCCGCGGCGGTCGGGCTCGTGGTGGAGGTCGTCGGCGTCGACGGCGAGGATGTCGACTCGGTGGGTTCGCTCGTCGTCTCGGTGGGCGTGGTCGGTGTCGGGCTCGGCGCGCTCGTGGGGGAGGCGCTCGTCGTCGCGGCCGTCGGCGGGGGCGTCTCGCGCGAGCTGCCGAGCAGCCCGAAGGCGAACGCCGCGGCCAGCCCGAGGGCGAGGACGACCGACCCCGAGGCCACACCGATGAGCACCGCCCGCCGGTCGGAGTGCTGCGGCGGGGGCGGTGGAGGGCTCCACTGCGGCGCCGCGACGCGACTGTCCCACGACCCGTAGACCGGAGTCGACGCCTGGCCCGGCGCGGTCGACCAGTCGTACGCCCGCGTCGCATCATGGTGCGGGTCGCCGGCGTCGGGCGCCCGGTCGGAGTCGGAGCGGTCGTCGGGCAGTGGCCCGGTGGTCGGGGGCCCGCCGGCCGCGCCGCCCAGCGGCAACGGTGCGGTCGGCGGTGTGGTGGCCTGGTCCGCCAGCGGCGTGCCGCAGCGCGGACAGGCGGTGTCGGCCGGGTCGACCGGCGCCCTGCATGCTGGACAGTTCATGTGCGCCTCCGTCTCCCTCCGGTCGCGGCGAGAGCTGCCCGGATCGCACGCCAGGCTACTCGCCCGTGGTCGTGAACTGCGCTCGCAGACAGGGGGTCTGCGGTGCTCGCGGCGTCGGGCCTTGGGCCGGCGCGTTCTCACCGGCGGTTTGTGCCCGCCAGACGATGCCTTGACCGCCGGTGAAACCGCTGCTCGGCCGGCGAGGCCGCCGTGGACGGCCCCGACCGGCCGAAGCGCGCTCCCCGTCAGCGCCAGGTCAGGCCGTGCAGACCGCTGAACGCCCTCGCGGCCTTGCGCGGCACGCTGACCGTCTTCGATGACTGTCTCCGCCACCCGTCGCCCGACCAGCGATAGAGGGTGTGCGTGCCGGTGAAGGTGCGCCCGCTGCGGGAGCCCTTGAGGTCGTGCTTGGTGACCTGACGCACCCCGCGCGGACCGACCCCGAACGTGTAGCCCAGCACGTGCCCGAACTCGACGATCCCGATCTGCCAGTTCGGCCACCGGGCAGTCGAACCCGCGGCCGGCACGAGCACGATGTGGCCGTCGCGCCACGCGTAGCTGCGCACGTCGGTCGCGTCGCCGATGCCGCCGACGAGGTCGAGCACGATCTCGTTGCCCCGCCGGCCGTCGATGCCCGTGACCCCGACCCAGAAGTCCGAGGCGGGCTGGTCCATGCCGAGGTCGTCGATGGCGATCCGGGTGGTCGCGGTCCGCCGGGTCGCGGTGCGCACCGAGAGCTCGTAGCCGGTGCGCTTGCCGGCGCGCACGATCGAGCGGAAGCTCGTGACGTCTGGGCGGCCGTCGCCGTCGATGTCCGCCCGTGTGGTCACGTCGCCACGGGCGGCGTGCGCGGCCGCCGCTGTCGTGATCGAGCCGCCGGCCGTCGCTGCACGCGCAGGCGTGGCAGCGTCTGCCGCCCCTGCAGGAAGCGCGACGAGCAACGCCCCGAATGCCGCCGCGACGGCGCGTGTGGTCAGGCGTGAGTCGAGTCGTGAGTCAAGCACCGGATGCCCCCATCCTCGGTGTGGCCACCGTGCCCCATTGCCGGTGGGCCACGCACAGATCCTTCCGCGTCGCGTCTGGCGTCGTCCATGGGCTCGAGCCAATCGTTATGCGGCCGTGAGCCGTTCGCGGGGATCGAGCGTCCGACGCCGGATCGCGGCCCTCGGTGTGCTGCAACGGTGGGCGCACACTCCGCTCATGTCGCCCCCGCCAGGGTCGATCGGGGTCGACAGGGACAGGCGTCCGAGAGCGGCCGCCGCCGACCAGGGGGAAAGACGATGGAGCGTCAAGGGCCAGGCCATGAGGGCTACGCGGAGCACGCCGGTCAGGCGGGGCCGTTCGGCCTCGCGCCGGGCAGCGGCCAGGCGGGGGACGGCCAGCAGGAGTGGAGCCAGCCTGCGGGCCAGTGGGCCGCCCAGCAGCAAGGACCGCAGCAGCAGTGGGGCCAGCCGGGCCCGCACTGGGGGCCGGATCAGCAGTGGTCCCAGCCCTATCCGCAGGGGCAGCAGTGGCAGGGCCAGCCGTTCGGCCGGCCGCAATGGGGCCCGCCGCCCAAGCGCTCGGCCGCTCCGCTCGTCCTCGCGGCGGTGCTCATCACCGCGCTCGTCGCCGGCGGCGCCTGGCTGCTGACGCGCCCACCGGGGACACCCGCGCCGGTCGCCGCAGCGACCCCGGTCAAGGCGTCGACCCCGAAGGCCGCCGCGACCCAGGCCAAGCCGACGCCGGTGCCGACGGTCACGAAGGTCGTGGAGCGGGTCATCGAGCGCGAGCGCGGCACGACGAGCGGCATGACCTCCTACGACCCGGGGGTCAAGCGGTGCAGCTCCGACGGCTCGTGGGGCGCCTACGCGAGCGTCAACACGGGGACGTCGTCGACGAGCTGCACCTTCGCGCGCAACGTGCGGCGCGACTACGTGCAGTCGGGGCGCAGCAGCGGCTTCTACTCGTATTCGCCGGTCACCGGCAAGACCTACTGGATGAGCTGCTCCGGGTCCGAGCCGGTGCGCTGCACGGGCGGCGTCAACGCCGTCATCTACATCGGCAACTGGTGACCCGCTTCGCGTGAGCCGAGCCGGTACGGGTGCGCCGGCTCGAGCGCCCGGGCGTTGGGAGGAGGACGGCATGGACAGGTGTGCAGCGTGCGGGGCCCCGAGCTCGGGGCAGGCGTTCTGCGCGGCGTGCGGCAGCGACCTGCGCGGGCAGGCGGCCGGGGCGCACTGGCAGGCGGCTGCGACGGCGTATCCGGGCCAGAGCGGCTATCCCGCTCCGGGATACGCGGGCTACCCGCAGGCGCAGCCGCAGCGCTCGCCGGTGTGGGTCGCGGTCGCGGGGGCGCTTGTGCTGGCCGGGTTGGCATGCATCGTGGCGTGGTTTGCGTTGGGGCGCACCGAGGCTCGGCCCGCGGCCGCGCCGGCTCAGGTCGCGGCGACGCCCGCCCCGACCCAGGCGCCCTCGGTCGCCGTGCCCGCCGCGACGCCGGCGCCCGGCGGCCAGGCGAACGCGCCGGCTCCGGCGCCCGCGACCGTCACCAGTTCAGTCACGGTCGCCCCGGCGGCGCCGCGCGAGGAGCCCGTCTACACGACGACCGAGAGCCAGCTGCCTTACGGTTCTTACGTGCTCGTGCTCGACTCGCTGCCCAAGTCGAGGTATTCGCTGGCGTCGGCCTACGGCAAGGCTGGCCGGATCGTCAGCGCCACCGTCATCGACAGCAGCAACACGCCGGGGCTCAACTCCGGCTACTGGGCCGTCATCCACGAGCGCTACTTCTGGACCAAGTCCGATGCGACGTCGTGGTGCTCGAGCCACGGGCGCTCGGTCGGCGGATCGTGCTACCCGCGGCGGCTAAGGCGCGGGCCCGCGTGGGTCGGCGAGATGGGTGGTTGAGCAGTGTGTGACCCCTCCTTCGACGGACGTGCGCCGGTGCAGGCATGCGCGGTCGACGCGCCGGGGCTCGGGCGGCGGGCGATGCTCGGCGCCCTCGCCGTGCCCCTGCTGCTGCCGCTCGCGTCGTCGGCCGACGCGCTGCCGCTCGTGCTGCCGGCGGTCGCGCGGCCCCCGATCCACCCGCGGGCGGATTGGGCGACGGGCCGCCCGGCCAAGAAGCGCCTGGCGCGCGAGGACGTGCGCTTCCTGCTCGTGCACCACACGCAGACGCCGAATGTCGAACGGCCGGCGTCGATCCCGGGTCGGCTGCGGGGCATGTACGACTTCCACACCGGCGAGAAGGGGTGGCCGGATCTGGCCTACAACTTCCTCGTCGACCCGTTCGGCGGCATCTGGGAGGGGCGCACCGGCAGCCTCGCCGGGCCGGTGCGCGGCGACGCGACAGGCGGCAGCCAGGGCTACGCGCAACTGTGCTGCTTCATCGGCGACCACACGAGCACGCCCCCGACACCCGAGGCGATGGCCGCGATGGGCTCGCTGCTCGGCTGGCTGGCTTCGCGGTATGCCGTCGACCTCGCCCCCGGCCGGCGCGTCACGTTCGTCTCGCGCGGCTCGAACCGCTGGCCCCGCGGGCGCCGGGTCTCGACCGACCCGATCGCCGGGCACCGCGACATGTCGCTGACACAGTGCCCGGGCGACGCGCTCTACCCGCTCGTGCGCTCCCGGCTCTGGCCGCGGGCCCGCGCGGTGACGGGATCGACCGCCGTTGCACGGCAAGGCGGCTCGACCTCGACCGGGCCGGCCAGGCCGACGCCCAAGCCGACCCAGACGCCGACCACACCCGCCTCGTCACCCCCGACGACGTCGGCCGCGACACCGCTGACGCCAGCCCAACCGCCACCGTCGTCGGCCGTCGCTACGCCCCTGGCGGCATCCGCCTCGGTCGACGAGGGACTCTCAGCCCGCGACGCACTCCCGGTCGTCGGCGTGCTCGGCGTCGGCGGGGGAGCCGCGATCGCGGCCCACCTCGCGCGTCGCCCGCGCCGCTGACAGCACCCCTCGCCGCGTGCGGGTCACGACCCCAGATCGACGCGATCGCTCGCGGTCACGTCGATGAGGTGCTCCCCGATGCGCACCGGGGCCGAGGCCCCGTCGGTCTCCGGCGTGGCGTAGGCGCCGTCGACGGGCTCGTGCGCGACCTCGCGCCGGGAGCTCCCGACCGCCCGCGGCAGGCCCGGTTCCGCTCAGGGCGTGGCGGCCCTTGACGACTAGGTCAGGGCAGGCCCCGAGCGCCCGCCGGCGTCTGCACACCCACCGCCGCAGGGCGAGGAGATCAGATGTGTCCGTGGGACGACTCCCCCGAAGACAAGCGGCTCGAAGCCGATTGGTGGTCTGCGCGCTGCACACCGGCAGACGACATCGAAGCCGACATCCGGGCGAGGCCCCTGGAGCCCATGGACGGTCACGACATTCGATGACCTCTCGACCACCGACCGACACGCGGAACGGCCGCGAGACCGGTCGTCAGGCGGTGCCCGAGATCGCTTCTGGAAGGTGCCCCTCGTTGCCATGGTGACCACGACCAGAGAAACCGCCCACCAACGGGACGCGACGGTCGGTCGCGGGCGTGCGGCCCAGGCCGGTTGCGAGGCCGTCACACCGATCGTGCGCCTCGAGGGCGTGTCGAAGTTCTACGGCCGAGGCGCCGGGCGGATCGTGGCGCTCGATGCGGTCAGCCTCGACGTCTACTCGGGGCAGTTCATGGTCGTGCTCGGCCCTTCCGGCTCGGGCAAGACCACGCTGGTGCAGATTGCCAGCGGTCTCATGAGCCCCGACGAGGGCAGCGTCTTGGTCGCGGGGCGCCCGCTCGACCTGCGCAAAGACAAGGCCGTCTCGCGGCTGCGCAACGAGGAGCTGGGGTTCGTCTTCCAGAAGGCCCATCTCGCACCCCAGCTCTCGGTGCGGGAGAACGTGGAGTTGCCGATGACCATCGCGGGCATCCGTCGCCGCGCGAGACGTGCCCGCGCCATCCGCTGCCTGGAGTCGGTGGGCCTGAGCGGCCTCATGGACCGTCGCGTCGGTGAGTTGTCGGGTGGGCAGCAGCAGCGGGTCGGCATCGCCCGTGCCCTCACGCGCCGGCCCGGCCTGCTGTTCGCCGATGAACCGACCGGCAACCTCGACACCAGGCGCGGCGGGGAGATTGTGGACCTGCTCACCGGCCTGGCACGCGCCCAGCAGGTGGCCGTCGTCATGGTGACGCACAACGAGGCCTACGCCTGTGCCGCCGACCGGGTGGTGCAGATGCTCGACGGCCGGCTGCAGGAGGTCGCGCGTGCGCCCCGCTGACTACGTCGGCCACGCCTGGCGCGGAGCCGTGCGGCAGCCTGTGCGCACCGGCCTGACCGTCGTCTCCCTCGCCATCAGTGCGACGATCGTCATCTCGCTGGTGTCGATCTCGCTCGGGGCCCAGCGCATCATCACGACCGAACGCGGCCTGACGCAGGGTCTGACGACGATGGTCGTCACGCCCAACTCCGCGGTGACGACCGGTGTGCTCGGGGCCGCCGTGCAGGTGGTCAACAGCAACGCCGAGAAGATCACCGACCCCGACGTGAAACGCATCAGGCAGGTCGCCGGCGTGACGGATGCCGTGCCGCTCGCGGCGATCCCTGAGCTGCGGCAGTTCACGATCTCGGGCTCCTCGACCCCGTTCGTGGCCGGCGCGGCCGCGCTCGGCCCCAGAACCAGCTACCGCCTGCCGCTCGCGGCGGGCCGGGCGCCCGAGCAGGGCAAGGCCGGGTTCGGAGAGGTGGTGCTCGGCAGCGCCTTCGCGGACGCCCTCCAGGTGTCGGACCGGCCGCAGGACCTCATCGGGCGGAAGCTGACGATCACCACCCAGAACGGCTACCGCGGGGTCGGCGCCAAGGTGCCGGGCCTGGACAGCACCGCCGAGCAGCGCGAGGCGTTCGCGCAGCGCCCCACCAAGGTCACGGCGACGATCGTCGGGGTCAGCGACGATTCGCGCTTCGCGAACAGGCTCATCACGTCGATGGGCTGGGCCCACGCCATCCGCACACCCAAGATCGTCGAGCGCGGCAGGCTCGTGGACGGCCCGAGCGCGATCACCGACCACGGTTATGCCAGCGTGGTCGTCGACGCCGCCGCGCCGGAGGATGTCGCGCCGGTGTCCACGCGCATCGAGGCGCTCGGCTTCGGGGTGAGCTCGACCCAGGAGCAGATCGAGCGCATCAACCGCTACATCCTCATCATGTGGCTGGTGCTCGGCTCGATCACACTGGTCAGCCTCCTCGTTGCCGCGCTCGGCATCGCCAACACGATGCTCATGACGATCTCCCAGGAGCGCTACACGATCAACATCTGGCGCGTCTGCGGCGCCCGCCGCGCCACGATCCGGCGCCTCTACCTGCTGCAGGCCGGCCTGATGTCCCTGCTCGGCGGATCGCTCGGAATGGTCAGCGGCTACTGGCTCACCTGGTTCCTGAGCGCTCAGATCCAAGGGGTGCTGCAGGGGCGGGGCATCGCGACCGTGGCGGTCGCCGAATCGAGCCCGCAGATCCTGTTGCTCGGCCTGCTGGTCACGCTCGTCGTCGGGGTCGTGGCGGCACTCTACCCGGCGGGGCGAGCGGCCCGCCTCGAGCCCGGCGCGCTGCTGTCGGCGCATTGAGACCAGCCGTGGAGGCGCACGTGACCCCTATCCCTGAGGCTGCTCGACGGCTGAACCGAGCCAATCGGGCGAAGCGGATCGTCGACCTCGTCGTCGCGATTCCGGTGGCCGTGCTCACGTTGCCGCTGCAGGCCGTGATCGCCGCCGCGGTGCGCGTGCGGCTCGGCCAGCCCGCGATCTTTCGTCATACCCGACCGGGCTTGCACGCGGAGCCGTTCGAGCTGCTGAAGTTCCGCACGATGCTCACCGAGGAGCAGGCCGGCGGGCAGCGATCGGACGCGGCCCGGCTGACCCCCTTCGGCGCCTGGCTGCGCTCGACCAGCCTCGATGAGCTCCCGTCGCTATGGAACATCGTGCGCGGCGACCTGAGCCTCGTCGGCCCACGCCCCCTGCTCATGCACTACCTGCCGCACTACTCACCCGAGCAGGCTCGCCGGCACGACGTGCGGCCCGGGCTGACGGGTCTCGCGCAGGTGTCCGGCCGCAACGCCCTGACCTGGGAGGACCGCCTCCGACTCGACATCGAGTATGTCGACGGCGTGAGCCTGGCCGGTGACGCGGCCATCCTGGCGCGCACGGTCGTGTCGGTGCTGCGCCGCGAGGGCATCAGCGCGCAGGGTGAGGCGACGATGACGCCGTTCGTGCCCTACCCCGCGTCGCCTCCCGGCAGCGGCCGGAGCGCCTCGTGACGCGCCTCGTCATCGTCGGCTGCGGGGGCTTCGGGCGTGAGGTCCACGACATCGTCGACGCCTTGGGGGCGGCCGGACACGGCTACGACCTGATCGGCTATGTCGACGACGCCCCCACCGCCGCGAACCGGTGCCTCGTGCAGGCTCGCGGGGTCGGCGTGCTCGGCGGCCTCGCGTGGTTCGAGCTGGCCGATCGGGGGATCCGCTACACGATCGGCATCGGCAACGGCGCCGTCTGCCGGCGCATCGATGCCACCCTCACGGCCTGGGGATTCGAGGCCGAGACCCTCGTGCATCCGCTCGCGAGCACCGGCTTCGACGTGCGTCTGGAGCCGGGCACGGTGATCGCCGCGGGCGCGCGGCTCAGCACCAACATCCGACTCGGTCGCCACGTGCACATCGACCGCAACTGCCTCGTGGGGCACGACAGCCGCATCCATGACTACGTCGTCGCCCTGCCCGCGGCCGGCGTGGCCGGGGCGACGACGATCGGCGAGGCCGCGCTGCTGGGCACCCAATCCTCGGTGCTGCAGGGCCTGACCGTGGGCCGCGAGGCCCGGGTGGGCGCTGGTGCCGTCGTCACCAGGGACGTTCCCGACCGGGTCACCGCCGTCGGCGTGCCCGCCCGCTGGGCGAGCGACCGCTGATGACCGGCTCCGCGACGACCAACCGTGCACGACGGGCAGCACGCGCAACGCGGGCCACGAGCGCCGGCCGAGCACTGCACGGCAGGCTCACCGCCGGCCCGATGCTGCGACACACCCTGTCGGTGCTCACCGGCACGGCGGGAGGTCAGCTCGTCGCGATCGCGGCGACACCGCTGCTGACCCGGCTCTACTCGCCCGTCGACTACGGGGGCTACAGCTATCTGGCGTCTGTGACGCTCATCGTCGCCGGCATCGCCTGCCTGCGGTTGGAGCGTGCGGTTCCGCTGCCGGAGTCGGATGAGGAGGCTCGCGAGGTCATCGCCGTGGCGAGCCTGGCGTCGCTGTGCTTCGCCGCGCTCACCGCCGTGGCCCTGCTGGGTGTCCGGCAGCTCGAGCAGGCCCCGCCCATCCTGCACTCCGTATGGGTCTGGGTGGTGCCGCCCGCGGTCTTCGCGACGGCCGAATACACGTTGTGGAGTCAGGCGGCGCTGCGCCTGGAGGACTACTCGGCCGTGGCGCGTCGCTCGTTCACGCAGAACGCGAGCACGGTGATCTTCCAAGGCGTGCTGGCTCCGCTGCGGTGGGGCACCGGGGGACTGCTCGTCGGCCAGCTCGGCGCGCGCGTCCTCTCGACCGTGCAGCTGATTCTCTCCAGCCGGGAGCTGATCGGCGGCTGGCACTGGCGCGGGTGTCGCCGGGCGCTGAGCCGGTTCGCGCGCTTCCCCTGCGTCATGGCGCCGGCGGCGCTCTTCAACGTTCTCGGCACGTATCTGCCGGTTCTGCTCGTCGGCTGGCTCTACGGCCAGGCCGAGGCCGGCCATCTGGGCGTCGCCCAACAGGTCGTTCTGCTGCCCTCGATGATCCTCGGCACCGCCGTCGGCCAGGTCTACGTGGGGCGGCTGTCGGCGAGTCGCCGCGAGGGCGGCGGCGACGACCGGCGAGTCTTCCTGCGGGCCAGTGCCGCGCTCACGGCGCTCGCCCTGCCCTTCGCGCTCGGGGTGATCCTGCTCGGCCCGCAGCTGCTGCCCGTGCTGCTGGGGGAGCGGTGGGCGGCGGCCGGGCCGATGGCGGCGGCGATGGCGGTCTCCGCCGCCTTCGGGCTCGTGGTCTCGCCTCTCTCCTACGTGCTCGTCGCCTTCGAACGGAGTTGGACGACCCTGCTCCTGGACGTGCTTCGGGTGCTGGTCGTCGCGGCCGCGGGTTACCTCGGCTTCCGCATGGGCGCCGACGCGCTCGTGACGACCCTGGCGATGTTCCTGGCCCAGGCGTCGGTCTACGCCCTCACCTGGCTCGTGTGCCTGCGGATCGTCGGCGCGCCCGAGCGTCGCTGACGTCCCCAGCGACGCTGTGCCGCGGTGTCGGCAACAGCGGGCCGGTCGCGCACGCTCCGACCATCACCCACAACGCCCGGTGCGACGGCAGATCCCCCGAGACGAGCGCGGAGATGAAGAAGAAGACGAGCAGCGCGAGCATCGCGAGCTCGTAGGGGTCCTCGCAGCGCGACCGCTGCGTGCGCCACGCCATGACCAGGACCGCGACGAGGCCCGCGAACCCCAGCCAACCCGCCTCCACCACCGTCTCTAGGAGGATGTTGTGAGGGTAGGTGAAACCCGCGAGATGGCCGTTCGCATAGACCTGCTCGAGATAACCCCAGCCGGCGCCGAACGGGTGTCGGCCGACTTCCTCCCAGGTCGCCTCATACAGCGCAACCCGGGTGAGGGCCGAACCGTCGGTGACGGTCGTCAGGCGGTCGGCCAGGAACCCGTGACTCACGCCCCAGTAGCCCGCGCCGGCCACCGCGGCCACCGCCGGCCCCAGCCAGACCCATCGGGGCCGTCCGTTCGATCGCGCCGGGACAAGGGGAACCACGAGCGCGAACGCCGCGATGACGGCGAGAAGCGGCCCCCGCGAGCCGGTGGCCAGCAGGACGATGCTGAGCGCAGCTGCCATGAGCAGCAGTCGAGCCCGGTAGCGGTTTCGCGCGACCGCCAGCGTCAGGAGCGCGGCGACCGCGGCGCCCGGGGCACGCCCGGCCGCGATTGTGTTGCCCCCTTCGAGCGAGAGCCGGGACGATTCGGCGGCGACCTGGTCGGGGGCCAACAGGATGAGCGCCGAGACGAGGAACGCGTAGCCGATCGTCGCGGCCACCCACCACGCGCGGGCGCGCCGGTGCCGCAGCAGGACGACGCCACCGATCATGGACAGCGGCACCATCGTCGCCAGGTGCGCTCCCTTGTCGCTCGCGTAGGCCGAGCCTGTGGCGAACGCCCAGCCACCCACGAGCCCGGCACCGAACAGCAGCACCACCCCGAGGCGCTGCAGTGGAATCGGCTCACCGACCGGGCGCACGGCGACGAGGAGAGCCGTGCCGAGGGCGCCGAGGAGAATCGGGCTGACCGGCAGCAGTGCGCTGACCAGCGGTGAGCCGGCGACATACCCCCCGACCGACATCGCCAGCAGGGCCGTCACGCCGATCGCATGGACCATGCGGTGCGGCGCCGTGGGGTCGGCGTGGGAGGTCACCCGCTCAACGGGACGCCATGACCGGGCCGGACGTGCCCATCAGGTCGTCGTAGGCCGCGATCAACACGCCCTCCTCGTGTGCCCAGTTGAGTCGGTCATGCGCGGCGCGCCGCGCGTTCGTCGAGTGCCTGGCGTACAGCGCGGGATCGCGCACGTAGTCCCGCACGGCGCGGGCGATCGCGCCGGGATCACGCGGGTCGACGACGACTCCGCAATCGAGCCCGTCGACGATCTCGCGCCACAACGGGAAGTCGGAGGCGATGACCGGCCGCCCCTCGGCGAGGTATTCGAACATCTTCGTCGGCAGGGACTGGACATGCGCGGGGGATTCGCCGAAGACGACGAGCCCGAGGTGCGCCTCGCGGATCGCCTCCCGTGCAGTGTCCGGGGACACGACCCCGTGGTCGACGACGCGCTCCCAGCCGGACAGTTGCGTCAGCTCGTGCCGCAGCGCGGCCGGCCGGATAGGCCCGTAGAGGTGCAGCTCGCCGCGGTCGGGGAAGTCCGGCGCGGCGCAGGCCCTCACCATCTCCCGGACGCCGCGCTCCTTGGTCATCGCGCCGACGTAGACGAGGACGGGCCGCCCGTCGGCGATCGCGGGCGGGCGCGTGTCGGCCGGCTCACTCGCGTCGATCCGCGGGTAGTTGTGCACCACGACGCGGCGATGACCCGCGAAGGAATCCCCGATGGCCTCTGTCGCGGCGACCACGAGATGCGAACCCCGGGCCACCCTCTGGACCCCGCGGGCGGCGAGCGCCGCGACCTGCCGCGCGCGCGGGCGGAGATAGGACTTCTCGAGAACCTGTTTGGGCAGATCTTCGTGGGCGTCGTAGACGACCTTCGTGCCGAGCGCCCGGAAGATCGGCACCGCCCAGCAGAGCTCGGGGTCGTGCAGGTGCACGACGTCGGGCCGCAGCCGAGCCGCGGTCCACACGGCCTGCGGCCCGTTGATGAGCACCCGGGCGAGTCGGCTCCGCTGAGGGAGGGTGTGCACCTCGACGCCCGTGGCCGGCACCTCGACCTCGCTGCGGACCGCGACGAGCGCGACGTCGAACCCCGCCCGGGTCAGGGTCGCGGCCTCACGCAGGTGCACCCGGTTGTCGGTGCACGGATGGGCCGAGGAGACGTGGGCAACTCGCACGCGCTCGCGGGCGTGCTGCGCGCGGCCCGTCACGGAGTCGAGCACGTCGGCCAGGTGCTGCGCCTGCACGTGCCTGGCGTAGCGCTGCGCGACGATCTGCCGCCCACGTTCGCCCCACAGCGCGCGCTCGGCGGGGCTCGCCCGGTGCACCTGCTCCAGCGCTGCGGCCAGGCTGTCCGGACCGCCGAGGACTCCGCATTCCCCCTGGTCGAGCACGTGCCGGAGGGCCCATTGTGCGTTGCTGACGACAGGCAGACCGGCGGCCAGGTAGTCGAACAGCTTGTTCGGGCTCATGCCGTGCTCGAAGACCGGCAGCGGCGTGACCGCGTGGATGCCGACGTCGCAGGCCTGCAGCAGGCGAGGCAGCTCGTGCTTGGGCACCGGGTCGGCGAAGGTGACGTTGCGCAGCCCGTCCCGTCGCACGCGATTCTGTGCGGAGTGCTTGGCCGGTCCGGTGCCCACGAGAAGGAACTGGATCTGCGGTGACGTGCGGGCCGCATCGAGGATGTAGTCGATGCCGTCCTTCGGGCCGTGCGTGCCCGAGAAGACCGCGGTGAATCCTCTGATCCCCCAGGCGCGCCGAAGCTCCTCCCGGGGCTCGGCCACGTCGAAGGACGCGACGTCGGCCCCGTTGGTCACGACGGCCACCTTGCTGCCCGACACCCCGCACCGCTCGAAGTGCGCCTCCCATCCCGGGGTGAGGGCGACGATGGCGTCGGCCCGCGCGTACACCCACCGCTCGAGGCCCTCCAACAGCCGATACGCCCGGCCGTTCCTGTCGATGACCGACGCGTCGGCCACCGACTGCGGCCACAGATCCCGCACCTCGATGACCAGCGGGACCCTGCGGCGCCAGGCGATCAGCGCCCCCGCGACGGGCGTGAGCAGGTGCGGCGTCGACGCGTAGACGACGTCGATCGCCCCCAGCCCCAGGCCCCTCCTGGTGGCCCGGGCGACATACGTTCCCCACGAACGCAGTCGCCGCGCCGGGCCGCCGTCGGACGGGGGAACGGGCACGGTGAGGAAACCGGGTTCGCGCCGCGAATACGCCGCTTGGGTCGAGTAGTTGCGGCCTCCGGCGAGGATGAGGTGACTCCATGCCGGCAGCGCACCGAACAGTTCGACGTGGCGGGTGCCCCCTCCCTGGGAACGCGGCAGAGCGAACTGGTTGAGCACGAGGACGCGCGGGGTCCGCCCCTCCGCTGCGCTCCGGTGGGTGCGGCTCATGGGGCCCTCTCTTCGACGGTGTGTCGGACGGGTCGGGGCCACACGCCCCTGATCGGTAGGTGGCCGCGAACCCTGAGCATTCGCAGCCAGACTCGGCGCCGTCAGCTCGCGCCGACGGCTGTCCGGCAGAGCAGCCGGGTCAGGGCGGAGGTGACGCGCTCGACGTCCTCGTCGCGCAGGGCCGAGCCGCTCGGCAGGTTGACCCCACAGGCGAACAGTCGCTCGGCGACACCGGACAGGCGGGCGGACGACCCGGCGTAAGCGCTCATGCTGTGCAGCGGCTTCCACAGGTGGCGCGCCTCGATGCGGTCCGCGCCGAGGCGGGCCACGAGGTCGTCCACCTGCGTGCCGACCGCCGAAACGTCGTAGACCAGGCTCGTGAGCCAGCAGTTGTCGTCGACGTCATCGACCCCGTGCTCCCCGCCCAGGAGTCGACCGCCGGGCACGTGCGCGGCCAGCCGCGCGTACTGGCCGCGGAGGTCTCGGCGGCGCGCGATCATCGAGTCCAGCCGCGAGAACTGGGCGATGCCGAGCCCGGCCAGCACGTTGGAGAGCCGGTAGTTGTAGCCGACGTCGTCGTGTTCGTACCAGGGCACGGGTTGGCGCGCCTGGGTGGACAGGTAGCGGGCGCGGTCGATGAGGTCGCCATCGTCCGAGAGCAGCATGCCGCCGCCCGACGTCGTCATGATCTTGTTGCCGTTGAACGACAGCGCCGCGCCCAGCCCGAAAGATCCCGCGGCTCGGCCCGCGTGCGATGCCCCGAGCGCCTCGGCCGCGTCCTCGATGAGCGGGACGCCCCGGGCGACGAGGGACGGCTCGATGCGGGTGTAGTCGCAGCAGCGTCCGAACAGGTCGACGCTCAGCACCGCGGCGACGCTGTGGCCTGCCGCCTGCAACTCGTCCACCGCCGCCAGCATGAGGTCGACGTCGAGGTTGCCGTCGCACTCCTGCACGTCGACGAAGTAAGGCGTGGCACCGGTGTACATCACGGCGTTGACGGTGGCGGCGAACGTCATCGTCGGCACGACAACGTAGCGGCCCTCCCGGGCCCCGACGTGCATGAGCAGCAGGTGCAGCGCGGCGGTGCCGGAGGACAGCGCGAGGGCGTGTTTCACGCCGACGCGCTGCGCGACGCGGCGTTCGAACTCGTCGACCATCGGCCCGAGCGGCGCCACGTAGCCCGACCGCATCGCCTTGAGCACCCACTTCTCCTCCAGCGGACTGACGTCCGCCTTCGACAGGTAGATGGGATCGAGCTCGACGACCGGATCCTCGACCGGGACCGCGGCGGGCGGGTCGACGCCGAGGGTGGCGACGATGCGGCGCGCGTCTTCGGCCTGCCGGTCGATCAGCCGGTGCGCGGCAGGCACGCCGAGGAGCGCCGCGGCGAACGCGTCGTGGGGAGCGTCGTCGAGCACATCGCGCGACCATTCGGCCTCGATGTGCTCCCAGCTCGGCTCATCGGGAGACGGGCCGGGCTCGTCCGGGCCCATTCGCACCGCGAGGTATCGCATCAGCGCCGAGGTGGCGGCGAGCCGATCATCGATGTCGCGCACCGTGAGGTCGTCGAGCCGGCTGATCGCGTGCGCACGGATGAGCGCGTGGCCGGTCGGCGCGGAGCCGGGCGGGCTCTCGCGAACACCCTTGGGCGGCTGGCCGGGGCGCAATCCGGTGAAGGCGATCTCGAGGTCGGGTCGGCCGCGCAGCCGCATGAGCGCGCGGGCCACGTCGACGACCTTGGTCGCCGGGCCCATGTCCAGGCACATCACCTCGCCGCCGGCGCCGGCGGCCATCGCGTGCAGACTGAGCCGGCAGGCCTCGGGGATCAGCATGAACTGCTGGGCGGCATTCGGGTGGCTGACGGTCAACGGGCCGCCGTGGCGGATCTGTGCTTCGAAGAGCAGCCCGATCGAGCCGGTGGCGCCGTAGATGTTGCCGAAGCGCACGGACATGTACCGCCCGGGGTACCGCTCGTCGAAACCGGTCGTGAGCCGCTCGGCGATGCGACAGCTGAAGCCGAGAGTATGGGTCGGGTCCTGTGCCTTGTCGGTGGAGAGGTTGACGAACGCGAGCACATGGTGGGCGGCGGCGGCCTCGAGCACGTTGAGCGTGCCGATCACGTTGGTCTTCCACGCCTCGACCGGCGAGCGCTCGAGCATCGAGACGTTCTGGAGTCCGGCGGCGTGCACGACGATCTGCGGCCGATGCTCCTCGACGTGCCGGCGAACGGCTTCGCGGTCGCGGATGTCGGCAAGCACGGTGTGGCAGGGCACGTCGATCTCTCGGCCGAACAGGTCGACGAGCACCGCGTTCATGGCGGACTCGTCGTGGTCGAGCAGCACGAGGCTGCCAGGTGCGTATCCGGCGACCTGCCGGCAGATCTCGGCACCGACCGAGCCGCCCGCGCCGGTGATGAGGACGGTGCGGCCGGTGATCTGCTCGGCGATGAGCGTGTCGTCGACCTCCACGCGCCGACGCCCCACGAGGTCCTCGATCTCGAGCCTGCGCAGGCGCACTGTCGAGCTGTCGTCGGGACGCCGCGGCGGCAGCACCAGGGTGGTCAGGCCCGCGTGGTGGGCCAGGTCGGCCAGACCGCGGACGACGTCGGCCGGGGCGCTGGGCATCGCGATGACGAGAGTCCCCACGTCCAGGCGCCCGGCGAGGTCGGCGAGCGCATCGCGCCCGCCCCGCACCGGCACCCCGGCCCTCCGCTGGGCGTGCGTGGCGGGGTCGTCGTCGATGAGCGCCACCGGGTGGTAGCCGGCATCAGGCTGCTCGACGAGGTGCCGCACGAGGCGGCTGCCGGCCACACCGGCTCCGGCGACGATCACCGGAGGCGCGGTCGTGACGTGCAGGCGCGTCCGGCTGCGCACAGTGCGCACGAGGAGGCGCAGCGCGAGCATCGCGGTGAGCGCAAGCGCGCCGGCCAGCACGGGGACGGTGCCCGGCACGAGCCTGACGCCCGGCGGCACGAGGACCACGAGCGCCAGCAGCGCTGTGACCGCGGCCGTCACCTGGGCCAGCCGGACGACCTCCTCGTAGGAGCCCCGCACCCGCCCGTGACGGTAGAGGCCCGCGAGCGCGCCCAGGGCCAGGTGCAGTGCCAGGGCCAGGGACGCCGCGGCCGCCACCCGCACGGGTTCCGGGGATTGGTGCACGTAGAGCCGGCGCACCCCGGCGGCGACCCACACGGCCGCGCCCCAGACGGCTGCGTCGAGCACCAGCCACGCCCACCGGTTGCGGGCCAGGCGCTTAGCCACGTGCCGCAACATGGGCTGTCTTGCGGGAGTCGCGGAGGCGCTCTGTCGTGGACGGCTTGTGGTGTGTCGCGGAGGTGGTGGAGCCGGTGGACGCGGTGGTCAGCAGCGCGTCCGCGACGCTCGGCCACGGGTCTCGGGGGCGATCGTGCGGCGTGCTCGTGGGGCCGCCGGCGTAGGTCCTCAAGAGCGTGGCGACCCGTTCGATCGGTGGACCGGTGGGCACCTCCGCAGGCGCGAGAGCGGGGACATGCACGAACGACACGAGCTCGTGCTCCGTGGGCAGCTGCCCGTCGCTCTGCGCGAACAGATTCTCGGACATCTTCTCGCCGGGTCGCAGCCCGGTGTAGTGGATCTGCACGTCGTCGCCGCCGGCGATGTCGATGAGCGCCTGCGCGACGTCCTTGATCTTCACGGGGCTGCCCATGTCGAGCACCATGACCTCGCCGCCGCGCCCGAGCGAGGCGGATTGGAGGACGAGCTGACATGCCTCGGGGATGAGCATGAAGTATCGCTCGACGTCGGGGTGGGTCACGGTGACCGGGCCGCCGCGCTGGATCTGCCGGGTGAAGGCGGGGATCACCGAGCCGCGCGAGCCGAGCACGTTGCCGAAGCGCACCGACAGGAAGCGCCCCGGATGGGTGTCGGAGAAACCGGCGGTCAGGCGCTCGGCGATCCTCTTGGAGTAGCCGAGCACGCTCGTGGGGTCCGCGGCCTTGTCGGTCGAGATGTTGACGAAGGTCTCGACCCGGGTGGCGGCGGCCGCGTCGAGCACGTTGCGTGTCCCGATGACGTTGGTCTGCCAGGCCTCCATCGGGTAGCGCTGCAGGAGCGGCAGGTGCTTGAGTGCGGCCGCGTGGAAGACCACCTGCGGACGGTGACGGGCGAAGACGTCGTGCAGGGTGTGCGGGTCGCGGATGTCGGCGAGCACGATGTCTTCGGAGTCCAGCAGGCCGTGACCCTCGAGATCGAGGGTCACGCTGTGCAGCGCGGATTCGTCCCGATCGACCATGACGAGCCGTTCTGCACCGAACTTCTTGATCTGGCGGCATAGTTCGGCACCGATGGAGCCGCCGGCGCCGGTGACGAGCACGACCTTGCCGGCCAGCTGGTCGGCGATCGCCGCCTCGTCCAGCGTCACGGCGCGCCGCCCCAACAGGTCTTCCAGGTCGATGTCGCGCAGGTCACTGCCGCGCAGCGGGCGGTGCAGCAGGGTGCCCAGCGGGGGCACGACGAGCGTGCGCAGCCCGGCCCGGTCGGCGGCGGCGGCGAGTTCGCGCATCACGGCCGAGTCGGCGCTGGGCATCGCGACGACCACCTTGGTGACCCCCCAGGTGGCGCCGGCCTGCGCCAGGAGGCGACGGCCTCCGCTGACCTTGATGCCCTCGATTCGCAGGCCGCGCTTGCCCGGATCGTCGTCGAGCACCGCGACCGGCCGGTAGGGGGACGCGACGTCGTTGAGCAGCGCGTGGACGAGCAGGCGGCCGGCGTGACCGGCTCCGAACACGACGATCGGTTCGGCGCTGGAGTGGATGCGGCGACGCGAGCGCACCGCCCGCACGACGACACGCAGGGCGAGCATCTCGGTGAGGGCGACCAGACCCGCGATCACCGCCACGGTGCCGGGCACGAGGCGGTAGGAGTCCCCGACCAGCGCGAAAACGATCAACATCAGCACGACGACCAGCCCGATCTGGGCCAGGGCGACGATCTCCTCATACGATCCGCGCAGCTGCCCGCGCCGGTACGGGCCCGTCCACGGCGCGAGGGCCAGGTGCAGGCCGGCCGCCAGCGCGCCGCCGACGAGGGCTCCCAGCCACACCGGGTTCTCGATGACATAGAGGCTGCGAAACCACGATGCGAGGATCACAGCGGCGAACCAGACCGAGGCGTCCACGAGGGCCCAGGCCCTTCGGATGGCCGACTCATGGTGCAGGGCGCGAGGGACTAAAATGCGGGACAGCGACGGCATGGGCACCCTATCGGTCCGGGCCCTGGCGTCTTGAGCCGATCGAGTGGCGCCGATCGCACGCTCAGGCTGTGGTCACGGCGTCGTCGATCAAGGGTGGGAGAGCCGATGGTCGCAGCCGACGTGCTCGTCGTCTGCACGGGCAACGTGTGCCGTTCGCCCTACCTGGAGCGCAGACTGCAAGCGGAGCTTGACGATTCGTGGGGGGCGGGGCAGATCGTCGTCGCCAGCGCGGGCACGCATGCGCTCGCGCACGCGCCGATTAACCAGACCGGCGCCCGACTCCTGCGAAGTTACGGAGCCGATCCGGGAGGTTTCGAGGCCAGGCCGTTGGTGGCGCCGATGCTCGACGGGGTCGGGCTCGTCATCACGATGACGAGGGAGCACCGCTCGCAGGTGACCCGGATGTCTCCGCGCCTGCTGCCCAGGACGCACGCGCTGCGCGACCTCGCCCAGCTCGCCGCGGCGATCGACGTGTCCGACGTGCCCGCGGCCGATGACACGAGTGCGCGGGCCTGGTTGGGGCTCGTCGCGCCGTTGCTCGCGGCCCGGCGCGGCCTGGCGCCGCCGCTGGCGCCGCAGGAGTCGGGGGTCGTCGACCCCTACGGTCGCGGCGAGGCCGCGTACGCGCAGATGGCCGAGCAGATCGAGGCGTGCCTGCCTGCGGTCCTGCGGGTGTTGCGGCGACCCTCGACGCCGGGGGGCTGAGCGCGGCCGTCGGCGTCAATCGTCGGTGGCAGGCTCACCCGCGTTTGCGGGAGCGGTCCGCGCGGCGGCGTTGGGCGCGGGTGCGCACGAGCGGCTTCAGGCCCGCTGCGTCGTCGCCGCCGGCCGGCGGTCGCGTGGAGCGAGAGACGGCGTCGGTGGCCGCGCGCGCCTGCGCTTCGGCGGCCTTCGCGACCGCACGTCGGCGCAAGCGGCTCCAGCCGGTGGGCCGGTCGGCCGCGTCGTCCGGCTCGTCGGAGGGGTATCCGCCGTAGTAGGTGTGGCCGTCGCGGCCCGTGGTGGGGATCCGGTTGACGACGAGGCCGAGGGGTCGCGCCCCGATCGTCGCGAGCACGCCCAGCGAGCGGGCGAGATGTTCGCGTCGCACCACTCCCGCACCGACGATGACGAGGGCGCCGTCGACGAGCCGGCTGACGACGGCGGCGTCGGTGACGGGCAGCAGGGGCGGTGTGTCGATGATGACGTAGTCGAACCGCTCCTTGAGCTGCCCGAGGATCTGGTGCATGGTCGCCGATCCGAGCAGTTCGCTGGGGTTGGGTGGCACGGGGCCGGCGCCGAGCACGGTGACGCCGTCGACCGCGAACGGCTGCAGCACGTCGTCGAGTTCGGCCTCGCCGATGAGCACGCTCGTCAGCCCGACGCCGGAGTCGAGCCCCAGGTAGGAGAGCAGCCGGGGTCGGCGTAGATCCCCTTCGACGACGCACACGGTCGATCCGTTGGCCGCCATGACGAGCGCGAGGTTGGCACTCGTCGTCGACTTGCCTTCACCCCGCAGCGAGGAGGTGACGACGAAGCTGCGCAACGGCCGGCTGACGTCGACGAATTGGAGGTTCATGCGCACGGCACGCAGCGCTTCGGCCCGAGGGCTGCGGGGGTCTGCCTGCACGATGAGCGGGGTGGCGGCGGCCTTCGGGTCCAGCGGTATCGCGCCGATGATCGGCTCGTCGCTGACCTCGTGGGCGTCGCGCTCGCTCTTGATCGAGGTGTCGAACCGGTCGCGCAGGGCGGCCAGGGCCATGCCCAGCAGCACTCCAAGCGCCAGCCCGAGGGCGAGGTTGCGCGCGGGCCGCGGCACGACTTGGTCTGCGTCGCCGGCGCCCGTGACGACCGTGACCTTGACCGGGCTGCCGTCGGAGGAGTCGACGGTCTCCAGGTCGGTGATCGCGACGATGGCCTGGCGGGCCACCGCGTCGGCGATGCGCACGGCAGCGTCGGGGTCGGTCTGCGTGACGGCGACGTTGATGAGCACGGTGTCGACGGGCACGCTGGCGGTGATCTGCTGCGCGAGGGCCGTGGGGGTGAGGCCCAGCCCGAGTTGCCGGATGACCGGCCCCAGCACTGTCGGCGTGGTGACGAGGTCGGCGTAGGTCTTGACCTGGCGCTGGCTGAACGTGATGCCGGCGGCCAGGTCGGAGGTCGTGCCGCCCGACTTGGTGGAGACGAAGAGCTGGCTCGTCGAGCGGTATTGCGCGGGGCTGGCGACCGTGACGAGCCCGGCCGCGGCGAGCGCCAGCAGCACCGCGGCGGCGATGATGCGCCACCGTTTGCGGATCACCCGCAGCAGGTCCGGCACTTCCACGACAGGGTTCTCCCGGGTCGACAGCGTGGGCGGTCAGGGGGCTGCCTCCGTGCCGCGCAGAGCGCCCCGGCGGGCGACCTCCGGCACGCGGGAGCGAGCGTCGTGCCCGCCTCGGACGCCACGATGTCGCGGCTCACTGCCGGCACCCGATCTACCCCATCGGGTGAAAGGTCTGGTGCTGTAGGGAAATCAGTCGATCTAACGGCCCGCGGGGTCAGTGGTGAGCGGCGGCCGCCGCGATCGCCGAGATGTCGAACTCGCCGTGGCCCGCGTCCTCCACCGTCGTGAACGACTCCAGCGCCGCGGTGGTCGCGGGTAGCGGGTCGTTGCTCGAGCGGATCATCATGCGGATGTCCTTGGCGAGGGCGTCGACGGTGAACTGCGCGTCCTCGAAGTCTTCGCTCGTGATCTGGCCGCGCTTGAGCGTGGCGCCGAAAGCCAGGCCGGTGCCGGCGAGCAGGTCGAGCACGCGCTCCGGGGGCAGGCCTTGGCTGCGGCCGAGACGCAGGGCTTCGACGAGGCCCTGCATGTTGAGGGCGAGGGCGAGGTTGGCGAGCAGCTTGGCGGTGGCGGCCTCGGCCGCGGTGGGCACCTGCTGGAGGCGGGTCGGGTCGGCCCAGGGGCGCACGATGTCCTCGGCCTCGTCGCGGGCGGCGGGGTCGGTGCCGCCGACATACACCCCGAGGGCGCCCTTGCGGGCGGGGCCGAGGGTGCCGACGACGGGGGTGTGCACGTAGCGGACGCCGTGCTCGGCTGCCCAGTCGGCGAACTGGCCCGCGTCGGCGGGGGAGATCGTCGTCGAGTCGAGCCACAGCGTGCCGGCCGGGATGAGGCCTGGCGTGGTGACGACCTCGCGCACGGTGTCGGGCCCGAAGAGGCTCGTGACGACGACGTCGGACGCCGCGACGGCCTCCGCGGCGCTGTCCGCGACGCGAGCCCCTGCACGGGCCACCCGCTCGGTGCGCGGGCGAGTGCGATTCCAGGCGACGACCTCGTGGTGCTTGATGAGGTAGAGGGCAAGCTCGGTGCCCATGCGGCCGGTGCCGAGGAAGGCGATCGTCATGGGGCCACGATAGGACGGCGTGCTCGACGGGCTCTGGGCACCCGACCGGTCGGTCAGGCGTCGACAAGGTCGGTCGCCAGCACGGCCACCGTGTGGTCGCCGATGCGCAGGGTCGCGGCGGTGCCGTCGGCTTCGGGCGTGACGTAGGCGCCGTCGCGGACCTGGTCGAAGAGGACGACCGCGGGCCGCGGGCCGCGCACGTCCACGACCAGGTAGGCGGGGATGCCCGCCCGCGAGTATTCGGCGCGCTTGGTGATCGTGTCCCGCTCGACCGAACCGGGGGAGACGACCTCCACGACGAGTGCGATGTCGTCGGGCTCGACGCGGTGCCGCGTCGGGTCGATGCCTCGTCGGACGACGGCAAGGTCGGGCCGGCGCACCGTGGACCAGCCGTGGCGCTCGCCGAGATGGACGGCGAAGTGCGGCAACGCCCGCCACACGGGGCGGATGATCGGGTTGAGGATCTCGATGAGGCGCGTCGTCGCCTCGACGTTTCCGAGGGTTTCGTGGGGGGCCACGGTGGGGATGCCGTCGACGAGCTCGTACGCGTCGTCACGCTGGGAGTAGGCGTCGTCCCACTCCGCCAGGCTCACGTGGGCGAGGGCGCTGGGACGCGTTGCGGGGCGCATGCGGCTCCTCCCCGCCATAGATCGCAGTATCGGCGAGTTCGCTGCGGGAAGGCTAGGTCCGCGCGCGGGCCGCCCGCCTCAGGTGCCGAGGCAACTGTGGATATCGCTGGCGCTCGCCGCGGCGTCGGCGCTTTTCCACAGGCGGATGCGCACACGCGACCTCGATGTCGCGCGTGGCGGCAGGGTGTGCGGGATGGGAGAGCTCGAGGATCTGCTGAATGCCCAGGGTGGTCATGTCACCTGGTCGGATGCTGTGCGGGCGGGCGTGACCCGCCGCGAGGTGCAAGCGGCCTTGCGCGCGGGTCGGCTCGCGCACGTCGGGCACCGCGCCTACATCGATGCCCGTGGGATCACGGCGCAGGAGCGGCATCGGCGCCGTGCGATGGCGCTCCTGCGTGCGCAGCCCGGTCGGGTGGCGACGCATCACACCGCGGCCGTCCTCCTCGGCCTGCCGGTGCACGGTGCCGAGCTGGACACGATCCACTGCGGGCGGGCCGGCACGTCCGGGAGGCGCGGTCGAGACTGGGTGCTGCACCGGCTACCTCGTGAGGTCGCCACGCGTCAGGTCGGGACTGACGGGCTGGAGGCGTCGACGGTTTCCGCGGAGGTGGCAGCTCTGCAGTGCGCCCTCCTTGTCGGCCGGCGATCCGGTCTCGTGACGATCGACGCGGCCCTGCGCCAGGGATCGCGTGAGGGTGACCGCTCTCGCGAGGCCGTGCGATCGCGTGCGGACGCTCGGGCGCGGACCCAGGCCGAGGTCGCGGCCGCGCTGAAGACGTACGCCCGGACACCGCGGATCGCGGTGGCTCGCAGCGCCTTCGAGCTCGGTGACTATCGGCGCGAGTCGCCCGCCGAGTCGCTGGCCGCCTACGAGTTGCACGTGCTGCGCATCCCTGTGACGCCGCAGTGGCCGATCACGCTCGAAGGCCGGCACGTGCGGGCGGATTTCAGGGTCGACGGCACGAACGTGCTCATCGAGGTCGACGGCATGGGCAAGTATGCGGACCCGGACGCGCTGCGCGCGGAGAAGCGCCGCGAACAGGCGCTGCGCCACGCGGGCTACGAGATCGTGCGCCTGACGTGGGAGGACCTGGGCAACCGCGCCAAGATCCGCGCGCTCGTCGAGGCGGCGAAGGCGCGCTGCGCGGGGCGTCCGCTGCTGCCGTGATGCGGGGAGGTGCGACTGTCCTCGCGCAGCGCCACTCACCTCGCCGGAGGGACAGCCGCCCCGGTCTCGCCGGGGCACGTGATCCTCGTCGGCGCGTCCGCGCCTGAAGCGAGGGCAGTCGGCCGGCGTCGGGCGAACCGACGCAACGCTGGACAGCACACGCGGTGGTTCCGGCGTCGCGATCAGGCA
>JBDIAP010000014.1:0-43769 GCA_039812485.1 Kineosphaera sp. | reverse complement strand
GTCGACCACGCTGTCGACCGATCCGCTGTCGACCGATCCGCTGTCGACCGGCAACCGCTTGGGCCCCCGGCGCGGAGCACTCGGGTGCAGCAGCCGCAGCACCCGCGTCGCGAGCGGGGCCAGCTGCTCGGTCGGCACGACGGCGTCGATGACTCCCTTGTCGACGAGGTTCTCGGCACGTTGCACCCCCTGCGGGAAGGGGCGACCCGTGAGCGCCTCGTAGACCTTCGGCCCGAGGAAGCCGACGAGCGCCCCCGGCTCGGCGACCGTCACGTGGCCGAGCGACCCCCACGACGCGAACACCCCTCCGGTCGTCGGGTGCCGCAGATAGACGAGGTAGGGCAGCCCGGCAGCCTTGTGCTCGACGATGGCCCGGCTGATCGTCACCATCTCGACGAAGGCGGGGGTGCCCTCCTGCATGCGGGTGCCACCGGAGGATGTCGCCGCGATGAGCGGCAGCCGCTGCTCGGTCGCGCGGCGCACCGCGGCGGTGATCCGCTGCGCCGTGGCCGAGCCGATCGACCCGCCGAGGAAGCCGAACTCGCCGACGATGAACGCCACCGGCAGTCCGTCGATCGTGCCGGCGCCCGTGACGACGGCCTCGTCGGTGCCGGCCAGCTGCGCGGCGCGCGCGAGCGACTCGCGGTAGTCGGCGTCGAAGCCGCTGACGTCGACGGGGGAGTCCCACGAGGTGTAGGAGCCGTCGTCGAGCACGAGCGCGATGAGGTCGCGGGCGCCCCGACGATCGCGGCTCATCGCTCGCCCGGCCCGGTGTCCGGCGCCGCGCCGGACGCGGCCTCGGCCCGGACCCGCGCCCCGTGCTCGTCGAGCGTCGGGGGCGCCGTGTGCGCCGTGCGCGTCACCTCCTCGCCGTCGGCCGCGAAGAAACGCAGCGGTGGCCCGGCGAGCGTGATGTCGCCCAGGCTCGAGTGCGGCACGTCGATGACGAGCCCCTGGCTGTGCACCTGATCCCAGCCATACACCTCGTCGATGCTGCGCACCTTGCCGGCCGGGATGCCGACCTCGGCCAGGCGTGCCAGCAGCGGCAGGCTGTCCCACTGCGCGAAGGCCGCCTCGACGAGCGCGATCGTCGCCTCCTTGCGGGCCACCCGTTCGGCATTGGTCGCGAAGCCCTCCCGCTTGGGGTCGAGCCCGAAACCGGCGCAGAAGCGCTGCCACAGCGCCTCGCTGCCGAGCGCGATCTGCACCGCGCCGTCGCGGCACCGGAACAGCCCGTAGGGGGCGATCGCCGCGTGGTGGTTGCCCGCGGCGCGCCCCACCTCGCCGGCGACCGTCCAGCGCGTCGACTGGAAGGCGTGCACCCCGACCGTCGCCGCGAGCAGCGACGTGCGCACCACCTGGCCGCGTCCGGTGCGCTCCCTCTCCAGCAGGGCGGCGAGCACCCCGTAGGCGCCGTACATGCCCGCGAGCAGGTCGCTGATCGGCGTGCCGACCTTCTGCGGGTCGTCCGGCCCGGAGCCGGTCAGCGACATGAGGCCGGCCTCGCCCTGCGCGATCTGGTCGTAGCCGGCCCGGCCGCCCTCGGGGCCGTCGTGGCCGAATCCGGTGATCGACAGCACGACGAGGCGCGGGTTGAGCTCGAGCAGCCGGTCGAAGCCCAGACCCAGGCGGTCGAGCACGCCGGTGCGGAAGTTCTCGACGAGCACGTCGGCCCGCTGCACGAGCGCGAGCAGCACCTGCCGATCGGCGTCGTCCTTGAGGTCGAGGCAGACCGACTCCTTGTTGCGATTGCACGACAGGAAGTAGGTCGACTCCCGCTCGCCGTCGGCCGGCGCGACGAACGGCGGCCCCCAGCCGCGGGTGTCGTCGCCGCGGCCGGGCGCCTCGACCTTGACGATGCGGGCGCCGAGGTCGCCGAGCATCATCGTGGCGTGCGGCCCGGCGAGGGCGCGCGAGAGGTCGACGACAAGCGTGCCGGCGAGCGGGCCGTGGGACGGGTCGTGGGCAGCGGTGGGATCGGTCATGTCGGATTCTCCTGCGTCAGTAGCTGGCTCGGCCGGTGGGGCGGCGTGTCGCGCTTGGGGATGGCGAGGGGCCGGTCGGATGGGGCGACACCTCCTACCAGCCTGGGAGCACGACAGCGGCCCACACGAGCAGCGGCCCGACGAGCGTGACGATCACGGCGTAGCCGAGCACCTGTCGGTAGTACCGCTCCTCGGAGATCGTGTCAGGACGATTGGCGACCATGAGCGCGCCGTTCGTCGAGAAGGGGCTGACGTCCACGATCGTGGAGGCGACCCCGAGGGCGGCGGCGAACGTGATGGGGTTGATGCCGCCAGTCTGGATGAGCGGGATCGCGATCGGGATGATGATCGGCAGCAGCGCGGTCGACGAGGCGAAGGCCGACACGACGCCACCGACATAGCACAGCAGCAGCGCCCCGACGAGCGCGGTCGAGAAGCTCGCGGCCCAGGTGCCGACATACTCCGGCGCGCCCGCCTCTTCGAGGACGGCGGCGAAGCAGCTGACTCCGGCGACGAGCAGCACCGTGGCCCAGGCGATCTGGGCGATCGCGCCCTTCTGCTGCGCGGGGTAGAGCGCGGTGAGCAGCACGGCACCGGTGATCGAGGTGAAGCCGATGTTCTTGTCGAAGACGAGCGAGAGCAGCGCCACGGCGGCGAACATGACGAGCGTCACGTACTGCGCGGTGCGGGCCCGCGCCTCGACGCGGGTCTGCGGCGACACGAGCGTGTCGGTCGAGACTCCGGTGCCGCCGCCGGGGGAGGGCAGCGAGGCCGCGTCGACGTGGGTCTCGGCCTCGAGCTCCGCCCGGGCCTCCCGAGAGCGATCCCGCAGACCGCGCCCGAGCACGAGGTAGAGGGCGACCGCGATGAGCAGGTTGACGACGAAGCTCACGGCGAAGATGAGGCCCTCGCCGACCGGCAGGCCGCTGCTGCGCATGACGCCGTTGGTGATGGCGCCGTAGATGCTGATCGGCGAGAAGCCGCCGGCCTGCGCGCCGTGCACGACGAACATGCCCATGAGCAGCGGGTTGATGCCGTAGCGCCCGGCGAACCCCAGCGCGATCGGGCCGATGATCGCGCACGCGGCCGGGCTCGCCGCGCCGATGGCGGTCAGCAGCGCGGTGATGCCGAACATCACCCACGGGATGAGCGAGATGCGCCCCCGCACGAGGGTGAGCGCGCCGTGCACGATGAGGTCGACGGTGCCGTTGTTCTTGGCGATCGCGAAGAGATACGTGACGCCGACGAGCGTCAGCACAAGGTCGGCGCTCATGCCGCCGACGATCTCCTTGTCGGACATGCCGAGCGAGAACATGCCGACGAGCCACGCGGCGACGAAGCCGAGCGCGCCCATGTTGATGGGCAAGACGGTGCCCACGACGAAGAGCGCGAGAAGCGCGAGGATCGAGACCCATTCCGGTGACATCGAGTGATTCCGTTCCAGACGGGAGCCGGCCCCATTGCCGACTCGACAACGACCCGAGCAGCGGATCAGTGGCCCAGCCAATAGGTCACTGGGCATCTTGTCAATAGACTGCTCGCATGTCCGGACGCCTGCGGCCGAGCGGGCCGACGCCCGTGGTGCGCCCTCGGCTCTACGAGCAGGTCGCCGAGCAGATCCTCGACTGGGTGCACAGCGAGGGTCTCGGAGTCGGCGACCGACTGCCACCCGAACGCGAGCTCGCTGCGCGGCTGGGCGTGAGTCGCACGACCCTGGCGCAGGCGCTCGTCGGCATGGAGGTCGCCGGATTCGTCGAGGTGCGGCACGGTCACGGCACCGTCCTCACCGGCGTGGGCGTCGAGAATCTGGCGCGCGTCCTGCGTCAACATGCCGACGCGATGCCCGACATCATCGAGGCGCGCGAGGCGCTCGAGTGTCGCCTCGCGGCACTGGCCGCCACCCGACGCACGCCGGAGGATCTGGCTGCCATCGACGGCGCGCTGGCGTTGATGGAGGCCCAGATCGCGCGCGGCGAGCGGGGCGTAGAAGGTGACGAGCGCTTCCATGCGGCGGTCACCGCGGCGGGTCATTCGCCGGTGCTGGAGCGCCTCATGGCCGAGATCTCCGAACTCATCCGCTCGACCCGGGTGCGCTCGCTCGGGCAACCGGACCGTCCCGCTCGCTCGCTCGCCGGGCACCGCCAGGTGGCCCGGGCGATCCGCGAGCGCGATCCGCATCGAGCCGCGAGCGCGATGTCCGAGCACATCGCGCTGGTCAGCGACGTCCTGACGCCGGAGGGCGGCGTCGAGAAGACGTCGTGAACCGCCCGATGCGGCACCGTCACGCGTCTGGGACCCAGCACGTGGTGGACGCGCAGGGGTTCGCACGCGCATCCAGGCCACTGCGGCATCGGCGACCACGTCGCGCGGAGCAGGCGCCACCCCGATACATGCCGAAGGCCGCCCCGGACACATCCGGAGCGGCCTTCGGCGTGGGCGTCAGCGCAGCGTGGCAGTCTCGCGGTTGACGGCGCTGCGCAGCAGCGCGAGGTTGGTCGACTGCCGGTCGGCGGCGACGTAGATGAAGGTCGACGCACCGAGCATCTTGATGAGGTGCAGCTGGTCGCTGAGCGTCAGCAGCATGTCCTCGAGCTGGGAGTTGATGCCGAGCGCCTTGATGGTCTTGTTCTTCGCCTTGACCATCTCGCTGTTGTAGGCGCTGGCGACCTCGAGGTCGAAGTCACCACGGCTGCTGCGCGAGGCGAGCGGCATGCCCGTCTCCATGTCGACGATGCATGCTCCCATGAAGCCGCTGACGTCGGCGGCGAGCCGGTTGATGACGTCGGTCATCTGGTCCTGCGTGGCCATGAATCTCCTCTTTCGCTGTCTGGGTCTGTCGCCCTGAAGGGGTCGGCCTGACGCCTGCCGACGACACGGCCGGCTCGGGCGAAGAGTACCCGTGTTGGTCGTGTGTCATGGACGCCTGTCTGGCAAGACTCGCACGACCACACGGAGTTTCGAAGGCACCGTGATATATATGACGCACCGCTTTCGTGACGTCGACCTGCGCGCCGTCGCGCCCGTCGACCGCCGGCGCCGCATCCGTCGCCTGCCGTGCGAAGCGGCTTCGAGGTTGTGCAGCCGGGTGGAGGATGCGTCGCGTGGGTTCACAGGGCTGGATGAGGTCGTGCTCGGGGGTGCCCACCATGGGGGTTGTCCACGATGGGGTTGACCACTGTGGCGGTTGACAGGGACGCCCCGATGCAGGCGGTGCTCGGGCCGACCACCAAGCGTCAGGTGGCGTTCGTCGGTCCCCTCGGCGTCGGCAAGACGACTGCGGTGCGCTCGATCAGCGATGTGCCCGTCGTCAGCACCGAGGTGGTGCGCTCGTCCGTGGCCGTGGGGCCCAAGCGTGAGACCGAGAAGCCGACGACCACCGTGGGCATCGACTACGGCGAGTGGGTCGCGCCGGACGGCTCGCGCGTCGGGGTCCTGGGCACTCCGGGACAGCTGCGCTTCGCCTCGGCCCGCACGTCGGTCGTCGCGCGCCGCGCCTCGATCGTGCTCTGGGGGTTCGGCGACCGCCCCGAGACCGTCGACGAGATGAGCGAATGGCTCGAGCGCATCGGCGACGAGAGCGTGTGGGCCCGCACGATCGTGGCACTGACCCGCCGGGAGGGGCGCGACGAGGTCCCGGACATCGGCGAGTACCGTCGCCGCCTGGAGCGTTATCGCAGCGACATGCCGCTCGTCGAGGCCGATCCCCGCGAGCGCGACGAGGTCATTCGGGTCGTCCTGACGGCCTTGGACATGGACGATCCCGCGGAGGAGACGGCATGACGGAGGACACGCGCAGCGCTCGGCTCGGCTCCAGCCTCGGCACCGACGACCACGAGGTGGCCGCACTGGTCATGCACGAGGGCATCGCCGCGGAGTGGGAGCTGTGGTCGATGATCATCGGCCGCACCGCGCTGCCCCGGCTCGAGCGGATCCGCGACTCCCTGCCCACGATGACCTCGGCGATGCTCGGCACGGCCGACGGACTCAACCTCGCGGCGCTGGGGGTGCCGGAGGAGGATGTGGGCCGGCTCGCCGCCCTCAACAGCTCCCTCTTCGCGGTCTCCTCGGCGCAGGCGGAGATCGTCGGCAGCGAGGGGGTCTCGCCCGGACAGGCCATGGTGAGCATCTCGACGGGCCACGGCCACCTCGTGCTCGTGAGCTTCGTGCAGCCGCCGCTGGGGCATCTGCTGCTCGCGGTCTCCGCCGAGGAGGTGCAGCTCGGCACGATGGTCGTCATCGTGCGGCGCGCCGCCGAGGAGATCCGCACCTGGCTCAGCACCAACTGAACGACGCCGTGGGCGCGACGATGGGCCCGGACCCCCCTCTGGGATCCGGGCCCATCGTCGTGCGCCCGTCGTCTGCCGGTCGCCGGAGCCGAACCGGTTCAGGCCTCGGCGAGCGTCAGCCCGATCGTCGAGAGCAGCTCGTAGGGAGGGATCTTCGTGCCGCCGGAGGCGATCGCCAGGAGCGCGGAGGCGAGGCTGGCCATCGCGGAGGTGAGGATCAGCGGGTCCTGCCCGTCCATCTCGTCGCGCAGCACGTCGACGTACTCGTTGACCGTGCAGCCGCCGTCCATGCTCTGCATGCGTGCCGTGAGAATGGCCATCGCGCTCTGCATCCCCGGTGCCGGCGTGCCGTTCACGTTCATCATCGGATTCCCCCCGTAGATCGGCTGTTCGCGCCTGTGCCGCTTCCCCAAGCGGTGGTGACAATCCGTGTCACCAGGTGCTGCCTGTTGTGAAGTGAAGCGCATGTCTTGATCGGTTGTCCAGTTCCATGACACCCCGATCGGGGCCTGTTGTCGACATGAGCCGGCCGGGTCGTCGCTCCGCCGGCCGGGCCCGTGACGACGCCTTGACGAAGTCCGGTGAGAATCCAGGGAGTAGGACGCTTGGTCAGGAGCGAGTGCGTGGGGCAGAATGAGCCCACGACATGCGGATTCGCGCACGCCTCGGGAAGGGCGGGCGGGGGCTCGCTAGTCGTTGTGGCTCGGTAGTCGTTGTGGCTCAGTAGTCGCAGTCGTTCAGTAGTCGCAGTCGTTCAGCTGTCGTTGTGTCGCGGCAATGCTCGTCGGGAAGCGAGCAGCGCTCGACGTGACAATCGAACACCGGCACGACTATCGAACACAGACAATCGAACACACGGGTGAACGACATCGTTCATCGGGATCTTCAGCGTCACGCCTGCGCGTGACGCGTCGCCGTGAGGTCGTTGGGGAAGACGTCCCTCACGCACCAGAGGAGGTCCGGATGTCTGTCATGTCGTCGACCGTGATGACCCGCGGGGTGGTGTTCATTCACTCCACACCCGCTGCCTTGTGCCCGCACGTGTGCTGGGCACTCGAAAGCGTGCTCGGGGAGAGCGTGCGGCTCGACTGGTCGCAGCAGCCCCTGGGTCGCTCGCTCGTGCGCGGGGAGTTCTCGTGGGCGGCCGAGCCCGGCACGGGCGCGCGCCTGGCGAGCTCGCTACGCGGCTTCGACGACGTGCGGTATGAGGTCACCGAGGAGCCCAGCCCCGGCATCGACGGCTCGCGCTGGGTGCACACCCCGCGCCTGGGTATCCACCACTCGTGGCTCGCCGCCAACGGCGACGCCGTCGTCAACGAGGACCGGCTGCGCGCCGCCCTGCGCTGCGGGGATCACAGTGCCCTGCGCCGCGAGATCGACGCCGCCCTCGGCACCGCCTGGGACCTCGAGCTCGACCCCTTCCGGCACGCCGGCGAGGGCCACCCGACGCGTTGGCTCTATCGCGTGAGCTGAGGCCCGCGGTCGCGCAGGTCAGCGGCCTCGGGGCGGGCGCGGCGATCCCGGCCCGAGTCGCGGCATCGCCCCGGTGTGCTTCGCAGCAGGAGGACGTCACGACATTCGAGCAGTCGCCCCGGTGATCATCGGACCGATCACGGGCGGCTGCTGCCAGGCGTCGCACCCTCGGGGGAGTGCGACGACGAGGGACCGACCCGCGAGGCGGGCTGGTCCCTCGTCGTGTGTGTGGCGGTGCGCCCCGCCCGCTCGCGAGCTGCGCGAGCGCCGCGGTCAGGAGACGTTGGCGAAGGCGAGCGCCACGTTGCAGCCCCCGAAGCCGAAGCTGTTGTCCAGAGCCACGATGTCGCCGTCGCGCAGCGTGCGGTGCTCGCCGTGCACGATGTCGAGGTCGATCGCCGGGTCCTTGTCGAAGAGGTTGATCTGCGCGGGCGCGATCCGCTCCGTGATGGCCTTCACCGTGAAGATCGCCTCGAGCGAGCCGGCCGCGCCGAGCAGGTGCCCGGTCATCGACTTCGTCGCGCTGACGGCGATGCCGTCGAGGTTGTCGCCGAGAGCCTTGTGGATCGCCTTGCACTCGGCGATGTCGCCGACCGGCGTCGACGTCGCGTGCGCGTTGAGGTGCACGACGTCCTTGACGTCGATGTCGCCGAAGGCGAGCGCCTCGCGCATCGCCGACGCCGCGCCGATGCCCTCGGGCTCGGGGGCGGCGGCGTGGTGCGCGTCGTTGCTGACGCCGAAGGAGAGCAGCTCGGCATACATCCTGGCTCCGCGCGCCTTGGCGTGCTCGTAGGACTCCAGCACCATGAGCGCGGCGCCCTCGCCGATGACGAAGCCGTCGCGGCCCGTGTCGTAGGGGCGCGACGCGGTCGTCGGGTCGTCGTTGCGCTTGGAGAGCGCCTGCATCGCGGCGAAGCCACCGATCGGTAGCGGGTGGATCGCCGCCTCGGTGCCGCCGGCGACGACGACGTCGGCACGGCCGTCGCGGATCATGTTGATGGCGCTGCCGATCGCCTCGGCCCCGGAGGCGCAGGCGCTGACCGGGGTGTGCCCCCATGCCTGGGCGCCGAGCTCGATGGAGACCGCGCCGGTGGGGCCGTTGACGAGCAGCATGGGGACCGCGAGCGGGAAGATGCGGCGCGGACCCTTGGTGCGCAGGTTTTCCCAGCTGTCGACGACGGTCGTGATGCCGCCGACGCCGGAGCCGATGGCCACCGCGAGTCGCTCCGGCTCGATGTCGGGCGCGCCGGCGTCGGCCCAGGCCTCGCGGGCGGCGACGAGCGCATATTGAGAGCACGGGTCCTGGCGTCGGATCTCCACCTTGGAGAGCACCTCGGCGACCGGCTGGGCCAGCATCGAGGCGAAGGTCACGGGCAGGTCGTAGGTCTTGACCCACTCATACGGCATGGGGCGGGCGCCCGACGTGCCCTGCAGGAGGGCTTGCCAGGTGTCGGCGACGTTGCCGCCGAGCGGGCTGGTCGCGCCCATGCCGGTGACGACGATCCGCTTGTCAGCAGATGTGGACATGTCGGGTACTTCCTTCCGCCGCCGGCGACGCCTCGTGGCGCCCGTCTGCGGCCTCGCGCTGACGGCGCGGCCCGGGTGGCTGGGACAGCCGGTCCCGGGCCGCGCCCGTGGGGTGCGTCAGGCCGAAGCCTTCGCGATGAAGTCGACGGCGTCGCGAACCGTGCTGAGGTTCTTGACCTCCTCGTCGGGGATGCGAACGCCGAACTTCTCCTCGGCGTTGACGACGATCGTCATCATCGAGAGCGAGTCGATGTCGAGGTCCTCGGTGAAGGACTTGTCGAGCTGGACCGCGTCCTGCTCCAGGCCTGTCTCCTCGTTGATGATGTCCGCGAGACCCGCGAGGATCTCCTCCTGGCTCTGCGCCATAGTGCTTCTCCTTTACGTCGTGGTGCACGGGGCGTGCACGTCGTCCACTGCTGATCCCGCCGTCTCGATGTCACTGTCTCGATGTCACTGTCTCGATGTCAGTTGTCGAGCATCGGGTCCAGCGCTGTCGGGGCGGGTGCCCGCGAGCGGGCGGTGGTCCGATTGACCCGTCGAACCGGCGGGAACCTGTGCCTCCTAGGGGAGGACCACCACCTGCGCGGCCCACGTCAGACCGGCCCCGAAGCCGAACTGCAGGCAGACGTCGCCGCTCTTGGCTCGCCCCTCGCGCAGCAGCCGGGTGACGGCCAGCGGCACGGAAGCGGCGGACGTGTTGGCCATGTCGGCGATGTCCTCGCGGGCGACGACGACGTGCTCGGGCAGCTTGAGCTGCTTGGTCATCGCGTCGATGATGCGCGTGTTGGCCTGGTGCGGCACGAAGACGTCGAGGTCGTCGACGGTGAGCCCGGCGGCCTCGACCGCTTCGCGGGCCACGCGGGACATCTTGTAGCCCGCCCATCGGAAGACCGACGGCCCGACCATGTCGATGAACGGCCACTTGCGTTGCTCCGGCGTCGATTCCGGGTCTTCGATGGCCCGGCGGAACTCGATCCAGTCGGGTGACTGCTTGATGAGGTCGTAGCCGGAGCCGTCGGCGCCCCAGATCGTGGGCCCGATGGCCGGCGTGTCGCTCGGCCCGACGAGAGCCGCGCCGGCGCCGTCTCCGAAGATGAAGGCCGTGCCCCGGTCGTGCGGGTCGCGGAAGTCGGACATCTTCTCGACTCCGACGACGAGCACGAACTCCGCGCTGCCGCCGCGCACCATCTCGTCGGCGACGCTGACGCCGTAGCAGAACCCCGAGCACGCCGCCGACAGGTCGAACGCGGCCGCGTCGCCGGCGCCGAGTTGATGGGCGACGAGCGTGGCCGCCGCGGGCGTCTGCAGCGGGTGGGTCAGGGTCGCGACGATGACCGCGCCGAGGCGCGCGGGCTCGACACCGGCCGCCTGCAGCGCCGCGTGACCCGCGCTGACGGCCATGTCGACGACCGACTCCTGCGGGCCGGCCTGGCGCCGCGCGGCGATGCCGGAGCGCTCCCGGATCCACTCGTCGCTGGAGTCGATGAACTCGACGATCTCGTCGTTGGGGACGATCCGCTCGGGGCGGTAGTCGCCCATGCCCAGGATGCGGGCGTATTGCGCGCCGGTGCGGGTGCGCAGCGCGCGAGGGCCCCGCCCGGTCGTCGTGTCGGCGTCGGTCATCGCGTCAGGCGCCCTGGGCGTCGGCGGAGACCGAGGTCGACGCGTCGGTGTGCCGCGCGATGAGGTCGCGCGCCTTGTCGAGGTCGTCCGGCGTGCGGAGGGCGAGGGTCTCCACGCCCTTGAGGCCGCGCTTGGCCAGACCGACGAGTGTGCCCGCCGGCGGGAGCTCGATGATCGCCGTGACGCCCATCGCGCCGAACCGCTCCATGCACAGGTCCCAGCGCACGGGCCGGCCGACCTGGGCGACGAGCCGCGTCAGCACCTCGTCGCCGTCGGTGACGATCTCGCCGTCGCGGTTGGAGACCAACGGGGTGTGGGCGGGAGTCGTGCGGATCGCCCGCGCGTAGCCGGCCAGCGTCTCGATCGCGGGCTCCATGTGATGCGTGTGGAAGGCACCGGCGACCGAGAGCGGGATGACCTTCGTCTTGGCCGGCGGGTCGGCGGTCAGGGCCGCGAGCTGCTCCATCGTGCCGGCGGCGACGACCTGGCCCGCGCCGTTCATGTTGGCCGGGGTGAGGCCGTGGCGCTCGAGCGTCTGCGCGACCTCCTGCGGATCACCGCCCATGACGGCGCTCATGCCCGTGGGGGTGACGGCGCTGGCGGCAGCCATGCCCTTGCCGCGCTCGCGCACGAAGACCATGGCCTGCTCGACGCCGAGCACGCCCGCGGCGGCGGCCGCGGCGAGCTCGCCGACCGAGTGGCCGCCGTAGACGGACACCGACGTCGGCTGCGTCTCGCCCTCGAAGAGCGTGCTCAGGGCGGCGAGCGCGGCGCCCACGATGAGCGGCTGCGCGACCGCGGTGTCCTTGATCGTGGCCTCGTCGGAGACGGTGCCGTGCGTCACGAGGTCGAGATCGGCCGCCGCGGAGAGCCATTCCAACTGGTCGCGGAAGCCGGGTTGCTCCAGCCACGGAGAGAGGAAGCCGGGCTTCTGGGAGCCCTGGCCGGGGCAGACGATGGCAAGCACGTGTTCCACCTTCCACCAGGTCGCTCGTCCATGGCCGCTCGAGCGACGACAAAGAAGCGTGGAGCCTTTGGAGGTTTCCTACAAAACAGGCGGTGCGGTGCCCTCGCGTCGAGCGGCCGGCTCACGCCGGGCGGAAGCCCGGGATCTCGTGACCGAGCCACGACAATGCCACAGGGACCTGTGCCTTCCAGACGTCCCAGCGGTGCCCCGCATTGCCCTGCACGCTCGTCGTCACCGACGTCGGCGGGCGCACCGCCTGCACGAAGGCCTGGGTCTGCGGCCAGTATTCGGACAGGCGCCCCGCCTGCACCCACAGCGCCACGGTCGGGGGCGCCGTGGCCACGGCGGCGACGAGGTCGTAGCGCCGGGCCCGGGCCGATCCGGGCGGGAGCACCGGCGCCGAGCCGTCGAACTGCGGGGTGAAGTAGCCGGACAGCACGACCGCCGCCCCGTAGGTCTGCGGGTGCAGCACGCCCGCCATCGCCGCGCAGTAGCCGCCCTCGGAGTAGCCCATGACGGCCCAGGCGGAGCGATCGGTGCGGGCGCGCAGATGAGTGCGCACGAACTGCGGCACGTCGCTGGTCACCCACGTCTCCAGCTGGGGCGTGCCAGCGGGCCCGTTGACACACTCGCCGTCGCGGCTGAGCGGCTGATTGATCTGGGGGACGACGACGATCGACTCGGCGATCGCGTGGCTCGCGACGGCGGCGTCGATCTGGGCGCCCACGTCCATCGTGCCCGTCCAGCCCGCGGGGGTGCCGGGGTAGCCGTGCAGAGCCTCGACGACCGGGTAGGAGCGTTGGGGTGAGGACTCGTAGGAGGCCGGCAGATAGACGAGCACCTGCATGCGCAGTTCGCTGCGCGTGCCCGTCACCTCGTAGGTCTGCAGTCGACGGCCCGGCTGGGGCAGGGGTGCGGTGACGTGCGGGGCCGCCGGGGCGGCGCCGGTGTCGGCCGCCGCGACCCCGGCCGGGCTGCCCTGGGCCCCCGTGCTCGCGGGGTCGGCGTCGGTGCCCAGCAGGTCGCTCCACGAGACGTACCAGCCGTTGGCGTCGTTCTGCCACATGCCGACCGAGGCGAGCACGCCCAGGGAACAGGCGGCGATGAGCAGGGCCCTCGCCAGTGCTCCCCAGAGCCGGGCGGTCAGGCGCGGCGTCAACGCCACCGCGGCCACATAGAGCACGGCGGTCACTGCGCAGGCCGTCGCGAGCGTGAGCGGATCGGTCAGGCCCACGGGCCCTCCTGTCGGGTCGTGGGGACGCCTGCCGACTCCCGAGTCTGGCGTGCGCCGCGATGCGGGCCGGGCATCAGCTCGGACCGTCCCACCGCGGCGGCCTGCTGCCGCGGCCGAGGGTGCCCAGGGCGACGGCCGTGCGCACGACGTGGGCCTCGCGCGGGTCCCCGAGGTCGTAGCCGGTGACCTCCGCGATCTTGCCGAGCCGGTAGCGCACGGTGTTGGGGTGCACGAAGAGAGCGCGCGCCGTGGCCTCGACGCCGCGACCGCCGTGCAGGTAGGCGGTGGCTGTCTCCAACAGCGCGCCGCCCGCGCGCTGCAGCGGCGTGAACACGCGCTCGATGAGCAGATGCCGCGCGGGCATGTCGCCGAGCAGGGCTCGCTCGGGGAGCAGGTCGTCGGCCGGCACCGGGCGCGGCGCATCGGGCCAGGCCGGGGCCGCGCGCAGGCCCGACAGGGCCGCCCGCGCCGAACGCCCCGCGGCGAAGAGCCGGGGCACGCTCGGCCCGACGACGACCTGTCCGGGACCGAAGTGAGGGGCGACGGCGGCGACGCCGCTGGCCGCCTCGGCGCCACCGAGGATGACGACGAGACGCCGCCCTTGCACCGCGATGAGCGTCTCCACGCCGGCGCGGGCCGCCGCCGCCCGCAGGGTCTCGACGTCGGTGTCGGAGGACCGCGCGGGACGGGCGCCGACGACGACCGTCACCGGCCCCAGCTCGCCCCACCCCAGCGCCGTGGCGCGCGAGGTCATCTCGTCGTCGGCCTCGCCGCGCAGCACGGCGTCGACGACGAGCGACTCGAGCCGCGCGTCCCACGCGCCGCGGGCCTCGGCGGCATTGGCATAGACCTGCGCGGTCGCAAACGCGACCTCGCGCGAATAGCGCAGCACCGCCATACCCAGCGCCGTCTCGTCGCCGGGCGCGGCGAGTTCGAGCACATGATCCTCGACGACCTCGACGACGCTGCGCACGAGGTCGACCGTCTGGAGCAGGGTGATCGAGCGGGTCAGCTCGCGGGGCGCCGCACCGAAGACGTCCGCGGTGAGTCGCGTGGGGTGGGAGCTGTCGCGGCACCAGGCCACGAAGGCGGCGATGCCGCTCTGGGCGATGAGCCCCACCCAGGAGCGCTCCTGGGCGGGCAGCGCCCGATACCAGGGGAGTCGGGCGTCGAGGTGGCGATGTGCCGCGGTCATGAGCTCGCCCGCCGCCCCCTCGATGGCGCGGACCGTCTCGTCGCGCAACGCCTCGGGCCGGGGGGTCACCTGGTCAGCCTACGGGGCGAGGCTGCGCCCGAGCGCGGTGGGGATCGAGGCTGCGCCTGGGCGCAGCGCAGCCGCAGGCAGCCTCGCCGCCCTGCTCGTGGCAGGCTCGATCGTCGTGACGACCGCCGCCCCGGCCGGGGCCTCATCCCGCGAGCCCGAGCGTCGCCCGCGCGCACAGCACGACGCGCCGCTGGTCGTCGCCCACCGGGGCGCCTCCGGCTACCGGCCCGAGCACACGATCGCCGCCTACGAGCTGGCGGCCGCGATGGGCGCGGACTACATCGAGCCGGACCTCGTCATGACGAAGGACGGCGTGCTCGTCGACCGGCACGAGCCGGAGATCTCAGGCACGACGAACGTCGCCGATCACCCCGAATTCGCCGGCCGCAGGACGACCAAGACGGTCGACGGGCACGCGGTCACCGGCTGGTTCACCGAGGACTTCACGCTCGCCGAGCTCAAGACGCTGCGCGCCAAGGAGCGGCTGCCCAAAGACCGGCAGCACAACACGCTCTATGACGGGCGCTACGAGGTGCCGACGTTCGACGAGGTGCTCGCGCTGCGGGCGAAGCTCTCGAAGAAGCACGGCCGCGAGATCGGCATCATCCCCGAGATCAAGCACTCGACGTACTTCCACGCCGAGGGCCACGACCCGGAGGCGGCGTTCCTGCGGCTCGTCACGCGCTACGGGCTCAACCGCGCCGACGCGCCGCTGTGGCTGCAGTCGTTCGAGCTGACGAACCTGCAGACGATCCGCGCCGCGGGCTACACGGCGAACTCGACCTTCCTGTCGTGGACCGGGTCGGGGGAGTTCGATGGGCCGTACGACCGGATCGCCCAGGGCGACAAGCGGCACTACTCGGCCTACACGGCGCCGGCGGAGCTGAAGAAGATCGCGACATTCGCCAACGGCATCGGGCCGGAGAAGTTCTTCGTCATCCCCAAGAAGGCCGACGGCACCCTCGGTGCGCCGACGACGCTCGTCGCCGACGCGCACCGGGCCGGCCTCGAGGTCGTGCCGTGGATGTTCCGCAACGAGAACCAGTTCATGGCCAAGGACTTCCAGACCTCGGCCAACGCGGGCGACTACGGCCGCGCGATCGACGAGATCGTCACCTACCTGCGCACCGGCATCGACGGGTTCTTCACCGACAACCCCGACACCGGCGTCGAGGCCCGCCGGCAGTTCCTCGCCGAGCAGAAGAAGTAGCCCGCCGCGGGGCTCACGAGGCGGCCTGGTGCTGCGGGGCGGTCAGTGGGCGGCGCGGTGCGGCGTCGGGCGGCTGAGTCGGCGCAGGGTGTCCAGGACGACGGCGGAGTCGGCGTCGCCCTCGCCGTCGGCGACGAGGGTGTCGAAGAGGCCGCGCAGCACGTCGAGCTGGGGGAGCGCGGTGTCGAGCGCCGCGGCGGCGTCGTGGGCGAAGGTGAGGTCCTTGAGCAGGTAGCGGGCCGGGCCGGAGGGGGTGAAGTCGTCCGCGGCCAGGGCGTGCCTCTTCTGGGTCAGCACCTGCGAGGCCGCGAGGCCGCCGTGCAGGATGTCGAGGACGGCGGCGCGGTCGAGGCCGCTGCGCTCGGCGAGGACCATCGCCTCGGCCAGGGCGGTGAGGGTGCCGGCGACGACCATCTGATTGCACGCCTTCGCCAACGAGCCGGCGCCGACGTCGCCGAGACGGACGACCGTTGTGCCGATGTGATGGAACAACGGGTCGAGCTCGGCGACGATCGCCGACGGGCCGCCGATCATGATCGACAGCGTCGCGGCCTGCGCGCCCGCGACGCCGCCGCTCATCGGCGCGTCGAGCACCGTCACGCCCTGTGCGGCGAGGTCGGCCGCGAGCTCGGCCACGCGCACGGGCGACACCGTGCTCATGACGACCAGCGTCGCGACCCGGCTGCCCGCGCCGAGCAGCTCGGGCAGGAGCGCCTCGAGCGGGGGGAGGTCGGGCAGCAGGCTGAGCACGACGGGGCAGGCCCGGCCCAGCTCCCCGACGTCGGCCGCCGTCCGGATCGAGCCGCCGGAGCCGGGCCGGGTCTGCGCCTGGCTCAGCGCGACGTCGCGCCGGTTCCAGGCGAGGACGTCGTGGCCGGCCGCCGCGAGGTTGATCGCGATCGGGCGACCCATGAGCCCGAGGCCGATGACGCCGACGGGTTCGCGAGTGGCCCGGCTCACGACGACGCCTCGGGGCGCAGATCGAGGAGCACCTTGCTGCTCGTCGTGCGGTCGGTGGCCATCTCGAAGGCCCGACCCGCCTGCGTCAGCGGGACGACGCCGGTGATCACCGCGTCGACGTCGAGTCCGCCGGCGAGCAGCCGCACGGCGTCGTGGATCTCGTGGTGGAAGCGGAACGCTCCGACGACCTCGAGCTCGCGGGTGACGACGAGGTTGCCGGGGAACGGCGTCTGCCCGGGAGGGAGGATGCCGAGCAGCACGAGCCGGCCGCCGCGCACGAGCCGGGCCGCGCCGGCGGCGACGCCGTGCGGGGAGCCCGAGGCGTCGATCGCGATGTCGACCTCGTCGGGCCAGTGCGGGTCGTCGGGGTCGTCGGCGCGCACGGTGGCGGTCGCCCCGACCGCCCGGCTGATGGCGAGCGCGCCGTCGAGCAGGTCGCTGACGACGATCTGGGCCGCGCCCTCGTGCCGGAGCACGGCGACGACGAGTGCGCCGATCGGCCCGGCGCCGGTGACGAGCACCCGCTTGCCGCGCACGTCGCCGGCCCGGCGCACGGCGTGCAGCGCGACCGACAGCGGCTCGGCGAGCGCGCCGCGGCGCAGGTCGACCCCCGCCGGCAGGGCGACGACCTGGTCGGGTCGCACGACGATCCGCTGGGCGAAGCCACCCTGGGTGTGCGGGTAGCGCATCGAACTGCCCAGGTAGCGGGTGTCGCGGCAGACGTTGGCCCGCCCGTCGCGGCACTCCGGGCAGCGCCCGCACGGGCTCGCGGGGTAGACGGTGACGGCCGCGCCCACAGCGGGCACACCGCCTTCGCCCACCCCCGCAGTCCGCCCCTCGCCCAGGGCGGCGACGGTGCCGGACACCTCGTGGCCCAGGACCATCGGCTCGCGCAGCGGGAAGTCACCGATGCCGCCGTGGGCGACGTAGTGCAGGTCCGAGCCGCACACGCCGCCGTAGGCGACGTCGATCGCGACGAGGCCGGGGCCGGGCTCGGGCGCCGGCAGGGTGTCGACGCGCAGGTCGTGGGCGCCGTGGACGACGCACGCGAGCATCCCTGACGGGGCCGACCCTCCTGCCGGCACGGATTCGCCTGACGGCATCGTGACCTGAGACGTCACAGACATGTGTGACATCAGAGCACGCTCGTCATCCCGCCGTCGACGAAGACGACCTGGCCGTTGACGAAGTTCGACGCGGGGCTCGACAGGTAGATCAGCGTGCCGACGAGATCCGCCACGTCGCCCCACCGGCCGGCGGGCGTGCGCTTCTCGACCCAGGCCGTGAAGTCCTGGTCGGCGACGAGCGCCGACGTGAGCTCGGTGTCGAAGTAGCCCGGCGCGAGGCCGTTGACCTGCACGCCGTAGCCGGCGAGGTCGGCGCACAGGCCGCGGGTCAGCATCTTCAGCGCCCCCTTGGTCGCCGAGTAGGCGGCGATGCCGGGGCGGGCGAGCTCGGTCTGCACCGAGCAGATGGTGACGATCTTGCCGCTGCCGCGCGCGATCATGGCCGGGGCGACGGCTCGGGACATGACGAAGGCGCTCGTGAGGTTGGTCTGCAGGAGCGCCTGCCACGCCTCGTCGGTGAACTCGGTGATCGGGGCGCGGTGCTGCATGCCGGCGTTGTTGACGAGGATGTCGACCGGGCCCGCGAGGTGCTCGATCCGCGCCAGGCCCGCGGCGGCCGCGGCGCTGTCGGTGACGTCGAAGGCGACCGCGTGCACGGTGCCGCCGGTCGCCTCCGCGAGCTCGTCGCGGGTGCGCAGCAGCGCCTCCTCGCTGCGGGCGTTGAGCACGACGGTCGCGCCGGCCTCGAGCAGCCCGTGGGCCAGGGCCCGGCCGATGCCTTTGCTGGAGCCGGTGACCAGGGCCACGCGGCCGGTGATGTCGAACAGGGGGTGGATCACGCAGAAGCCTTCCAGGAGTGGTGAATGGAGGGGGGTGAGCGCAGGATCGCGGCCGGCCGCGACCTGGCGCACGGGAGTGGGGGTGGGAGTGGGAGCGGGAGTCAGTAGCCCGCGGCGGGGTCGACGACGTTCATGAGCGGTCGCCCGGCCAGGAAGGCGCGCAGGTTGTCGCAGAACTGGTCGCAGATCCGCTCCTCCTCGCGCGCGTCGAGCGCCGCGGTGTGCGGGCTGATGAGCACGGTGGGCAGATCCCAGAGCGGGGAGTCGGCGGGCAGCGGCTCGACCGCGGTGACGTCGAGAGCGGCGAAGCCGACCCGGCCGTCCTGCAGGGCCGCGACGAGCGCGGGCTCGTCGATGACCGTGCCGCGACCGACGTTGACGAGGGTGACGCCGGGCTTGACGCGGCTCAGCAGGCCGGCGTCGACCATCCCGTCGGTGTGCGGCGTGCCGGGCAGGGTGAGCACGATGTGGTCGGCCTCGCCGACGATCTCGGGCAGGTCGGCGATGCGGTGCACCTCAACGCCGTCCATCGGGGCGGCCGAGCGGCTCGCGCCGAGCACCCGCATGCCCAGGGCGCGCGAGAGCCGGGCGACCTGCTCGCCGATGCCGCCGAGGCCGAGCACGAGCACGGTGCTGCCCTCGATCGGGCGCGAGACGACCCGCTCGGGCCAGCGGTGCGCGGCCTGGTCGGCGAGCAGCCGGGGCAGCTCCTTGGCGCCGGCCATGATGCCGAAGATCGCCCACTCCGCGAGCGGCACGCCGTGCACGCCGGCCGACGTCGTGAAGGTGACCCGCTCGAGCTCGGCCGGAGTGAGACCGGCGGCGGCCACGGCGGCCCCGCCGCCTGCGGCCATCGTCGTCAGCCACCTCAGGCCCGGGTTCGCGCGCACCGCCGCGGCGAGCTGGGCCGGGTCGAGTCCGGGGATGCCGTAGACGACATCCGCGCTCGCGAGCAGGTGCTCGAAGCGCTCCTGCTGCTCGCGGGTGCGGTGGAAGTCGGGGTCGCCGGCGTGGTCGGCCGGGTAGCGCATCGGGGGGAGCAGGTCGTGGTCGACGACGACCTGCACCCGGGGGTCGACCGCGGCGATGCGCTCGACGAGCTCCTGACGCAACGGGGTGGCGATGACGACCCGCACAGGCGTGCGTGACGTCTCTGGAGTCCCGGGCGTCTGCGGCGTCGGTGTCGTGGCGGTGCTCATGCGGCGTCCTCCAGGAGGTTCAGGTCACGCCCCGCGGTCTCGGGCGTGACGAAGGTGGTGGCGAAGGTGATCGCGGACAGCACGAAGGAGTAGAGGCCGATGACCCACCACGCGTTGCCGGTCGCTGCGAGGAAGACCGCCCCGAGCAGCGGCGCGATGCCGCCGGCGAGGACGGCCGAGAACTCGCGGGCCGTGGCGACACCGGTGTAGCGATGATTGTTGCCGAAGAGCTCGGGCAGCAGGGCGCACTGCGGGCCGAGCATGCCCTGCACGCCGATGCCGATGCCGACGGCCATGACGAGGAGCACGAGCCAGATCTCACCGAGCGTCAGCAGGTAGAAGGCGGGGAAGGCGATGAGCGCCTGGAAGAGCGCGCCGAAGCGATAGACCGTGACCCGGCCGTACCTGTCGGACAGGTGCCCGAAGAGCACGACGGTGAAGATCGAGACGAACGCGGCGAGCACCGCGCCCTGCGTGCCGATCGTCGCCTTGTGGCCCTTGAAGACCTCGAGGGAGCCGACAAGGCGAGCAGCAGCGCCGAGTAGATCGAGGAGTTGCCGTTCTCGGCCATGCGCAGGCCGATGCCGATGAGGATGTTCTTGCGGCTGGAGTGGATCGCCGCGCCGACCGACTGCTTGTGGGTCTCGGCCTGGTGCTCGGCGAACTCCTGGAACGTCGGCGACTCCTTGAGCTTGAGGCGGATGAGCACGGCCACGATGATGAGCGCGAAGCCGAGCAGGAAGGGCACCCGCCACCACCACGTCGTCGTCAGGTCGGGGTGTGCGATCTGGAGCAGCGCGAACGTGCCCGCGCCGAGCAGCGTGCCGATCTGGATGCCGACGAAGGGCAGCGCCGCGAAGAAGCCGCGTCGCGGCGGCGGGGCGAACTCGCTGATGAGCACCGTCGCGCCCGCCTGTTCGGCCCCGGCGCCCAGGCCCTGCAGGATGCGCAGGGCGACGAGCAGGATCGGCGCGATGATCCCGGCGGTCGCGTAGGTCGGCAGCAGGCCGATGAGCATGCTCGACCCACCCATGAGGGCGATCGTGACGATGAGGATGAGCTTGCGACCGTAGGTGTCGCCGAGGGCACCGAAGACGATGCCGCCGATCGGGCGGGCGGCGAAGCCCACGGCATACGTGCCGAAGGCGGCGATCGTGCCGCCGGCCGGGCCGAGGGGCTCGAAGAAGAGCTTGCCGAAGATCAGCGCGCTCGCCAGGCCGTAGATGTAGAAGTCGTAGTACTCCAGCGCGGACCCGACGGAGCTGGCCAAGGTCGCTCGGCGCAGCTGGACGGGGTCGACGTGGTGCTGGCTGGTCGTGTGGGTCGGGACGCTCACGGCGTGTCCTCCAGGGGCTCGGGCGCACACCGCTGTGCGCCTCTCGCGCCCAGTCTGCCCGATAGAGCGAACAGAGTTCAATAGGTCGGCCGTGTTGTCTCGACGGCGGGGACCTACGTCCCGCGTCGTCCCGGCCCGATCAGTCGGTGATCGGTCGGTTGGTCGGTCGGTGGTCAGTCGGCGGGCTGCATGGGGTTGCCGAGGGCCGCCGCGACCCGACGCAGGGCCGCGACCAGGGGCGTCGCGGCGTCGGGGGAGTAGGTGGCCGCGTGCTGGGTGACGCCCACGGCCAGCGGCGCGGTGCGCGTGCCGCGGCTCGGCACGACGACCGCGAGCTCGACGACCGACTCGAACGCCTCCTCGACGCTGATGCTGTAGCCCTGCGCCCGGGCCGTGTGCAGGTCGGCCAGCAGCGCGTCGAGCGAGCCGAGGGAGGAGGCGGTGAGCCGGGGCAGCGAGGCGCCGGCGTAGAGGTCGCACACCTCGTCGTCGTCGAATTGGGCGAGCATCACCTTGCCGGCCGCGGTGACCGAGGCGGGCAGCCGATCGCCGATGTTGACCGTGAGTCGCACCGGCGGGTGCCCGTCGTAGCGGCCGAGACAGATGCCGTCGCGGCCCCCGAGCGCCCACAGGCGCACCGTCTCGCCGACCAGGAGTGGCTCGGCGACGCAGGCCGCATAGAACTCCCGCACGCGGTCGCTGCGCGACAGGTAGGCGCCCCCCAGCTCGACGAGCCGGCGGCCCAGCGCGAAGCCGCCGTCCTCGCGGACGAGCAGGCCGCCGAGCTCGAGCGCCGCGCAGATCGAGGCGGTCGAGGACTTCGGCACGCCGATCGTGCGGGCGAGGTCGCTCAGGCTCATCGAGGCGGCGTCGTCGGCGGCGAGGGCGTCCAGCACGGCGACCGCGCGGACGACGGCGGGCGCGCTGCCTGGTGGCGTGGCCTCCCGGCCGGTGCGTGCGGGACACATGGCGTCAGCGTACGTGCGGCCTGCGCAGAAGCCCGGGATGCCACCTCGGGCGGCGCAGGTCCCCGGAGGCCACGCCGCAGACGGCGACGCCATGCCGCGGAGGGCCGCAGGGGGCCGCGGAGGGCAGCAGAGGACTCGGCGCAGAGGGACCGGCGCAGAGGAGCCAAGGTTCGTGCGCTCGAGGCCTCACCCTTGCCGGTAGGTGCATCTGCACCTAGTGCCCGTGTCGCCAGAACGGCGAATTCCCCTCACAAAGGAGTGAACTCATGACCGCCCCGGCACACTTCAACGGCGCGAGCGCCGTCATCGACGCGGACAACGCCGCCATGCTGCTCATCGACCACCAGAGCGGCCTCTTCCAGGTCGTCGGCGACCTCGACGTGCCCGAGCTGCGGCGCAACGTCACGGTGCTCGCCAAGGTCGCGACCAAGGTCGGCATGCCGGTCATCGCCACGGCCTCGGTGCCGCAGGGCCCGAACGGCCCGCTCATCCCGGAGGTGACCGAGCACGCGCCACACACCGTCTACGTGGCGCGCCGGGGCGAGGTCAACGCCTGGGACTGCGTCGACTTCGTCAAGGCCGTCGAGGCCACCGGCCGCAAGCAGCTCATCATCGCCGGCACCCTGACGACCGTGTGCATGGCCTTCCCCGCGCTGTCGGCGGTCGCGGCCGGCTATCAGGTCTTCGTCGTGCCCGACGCCTCCGGTGCTCCGACGAAGATGGCGGAAGAACTGACGGTGGCCCGGCTCGTGCAGAGCGGCGTCGTGCCGATGGACGTCACCGCGTGTGTCGCCGAGATCCAGCGGACCTGGCACCGCGACGACGCGATCGACTGGCTGCACATCTGGAGCGAGATGCTGCCGGGCTACCGGCTGCTCGCCGAGAGCCACCAGCGCGCGCAGGAGGCCGAGCGCACCCACGAGCCGCTGGACTCCGAGCGCGACTGAGCGCCTCGTCCGCGACGACCGGCGCCCTGGCTGTGGCCTACCGGCCGAGGCGCCGCACGAGCCGATCGAGCACCGCGACGTCTTCTCCGGTCAGCGACTGCATGGCCGCGGTGACGGCGCGGTGGTTCGCGGCGAGTGCGGCGCCCCGCAGCCGCCGGCCCTGCGGCGTCAGCGTGACGAGCACGCCCCGGCCGTCGTGCGCGTCGGGTTGCCGCGTGACCAGGCCCCGGGCGACGAGCCGGTCGACGAGTCGGGTCAGCGCGGTGCGCGAGAGGATGACCCGAGAGGCGAGGTCGGCGTGTCGGCACGACTCCCGGGGCGCGAGATGGGCGAGCACGTCGAACTCCGAGACGCTGAGGCCGTGCGGCTCCAGGGCCGCTCGGATGCCGGTCAGCACCCGTTCGTGGGCTTCCATGAGGGCCTGCCACGCGATGACGTCGGGGTCGGTCGGCGCGGGGGCGGTCACGCTCCCAGTGTCGGGGATGCCGCAGGTATTCGGACTTCGGACCGCGACTATTCGGAATACGGACCGCGACGCGCTCAGCAGTGAGTTCTGCGCCGGGGTGGCCCTTCCCCGGACCACAGCACCGTGAGAGGGTGCAGCTGCACCCAATGAGCGACCGACCCGAAGGCGGGATCATGACCGACGTGCAGGTGAGCAACAACGCCGACGAGCACCGCTACGAGGGCCGATTGGACCGCACACTCGCCGGCTTCGCCGAATACCAGCTCACCGACAAGCTCATCGTCTTCACCCACACCGAGGTCGATCCCGCCTACGAGGGCAAGGGCGTCGGCAGTGCCATCGCGCGATTCGCCCTCGACGACGTGCGGGCCCAGGGCACCCGCGAGGTGCTGCCGCTGTGTCCCTTCATCAAGGGCTGGATCGCCCGGCACCGCGACTACGTGCCGCTCGTCTACGGCGCGCCGAAGTCCACGGCGACCGACTGAACGGGATGACCGTGGACGACGGCGCCTACGACATCGTCGTCATCGGCGCCGGCCCGGCGGGGGAGAACCTCGCGCAGTACGCGACGAAGGACTCCGCTCTCACCGCGGTGCTCGTCGAGCGAGAGCTCGTCGGGGGCGAATGCTCCTATTACGCGTGCATCCCGAGCAAGGCGCTGTTGCGGCCCGTCGTGGTCGCTGCGACCGCTGCCCACCTCGGTGGGCTGGGCGCGCCCGGCCTCGACCGCGACGCGCTGCTCGCCCGGCGCGACGAGTGGGTGTCGGGGTATGACGATGCCGGCCAGCTGTCGTGGGCGCGCTCGGCCGGCCTCGACGTCGTGCGCGGCAGCGCGCGGCTCGTCGGCGAGCGGCGGGTCGCCGTCGACACCTCCGACGGGGAGCGGATCCTGCAGGCGCGGGTCGCCGTCGTCATCGCGACGGGGAGTGCGCCGGTCGTGCCCGAGCCCCATGCCGACGTGCTGCCCTGGGGCTCACGCGACGCCACAGGATTGCGTGAGGTGCCGGAGCGGCTGGCCGTCGTCGGCGGCGGCGTCGTCGCCTGTGAAGCCGCGACGTGGCTGGCGGCACTCGGCTCGCGCGTCACGATGATCGTGCGCGGTGACCGGCTGCTGGCCGGCGCCGAGCCCTTCGCGGGCGAGGCCGTGCGGGACGCGTTGCTCGCCGCCGGCGTCGACGTGCGCCTGGGCACCGACGTCGTCGAGGTGCGGCGCGACGACCCCCGCGACACGGGCATCGGGCGGGTCCACGGCGGTCCGGTGCGGCTCGCGCTCGCCCAGCGCGCCGGCGGGCCCGGCGACGACCTCGAGGCCGACGAACTCTTGCTCGCCCTCGGTCGGCGGCCGAGGTTGGCTCGCCTCGGCCTCGACGTCATCGGTCTCGACGAGCACTCGGTGCTCTCCGACGCGCGGCCGCGGTGGCTGCACCTCGTCGGCGACGCGAGCGGCCAAGCACCCCTGACCCATTGGGGCAAGTATCACGGTCGCGTGCTCGGCGAGCAGCTCGCCGCGGGCGACCCCGACCCGCAGCTGCCTCCCGACCCGCAGTCGCCGCACGGCGCGCCCGTGCCGCAGGTCGTCTTCACCGACCCGCAGGTCGCCTGGGTGGGCCGCACCGAGACGGCGGCCCGCGCGCAGGGCCTCGACGTCGTCACCGCCCACGTGCCGTGGGGCGCGGCGGCCGGGGCGGGCCTCCTGCGCGACGACGCGACCGGCGGCGCCACGCTCGTCGTCGACCGCGACACCGGACGGGTCGTCGGAGCCACCTTCGTCGGCCCGGACGCCGGCGAGCTGCTGCACGCCGCGACGACCGCCATCGTCGGCGGCGTCCCGGTGCACGTGCTCCGGCACGCGGTCCCCGCCTTCCCGACGGCGAGCGAGCTGTGGCTGCGCCTGCTCGAGGCGCTGCCCACCTCGCTGCGCACTCCCTCCTCATGACCCTGCCCACCACGAGACACCGGGAGCACCAGTGACCGACGTGCAGATCCTCACCGCCCGCGACGTGCCGCTCGGCGGCGTGCGGGCCATCGACGTGCGACGCACCCTGCCGCACAAGTCGCGCTCGTTGGTCGGCGCGTGGTGCTTCGCCGACCACTACGGACCCCAGCCCGTCGGCGCGGGCAACGACGGCGGCATGGACGTGCCCCCGCACCCGCACACCGGGCTGGCGACGGTGTCGTGGCTCTTCGAAGGGACGATCGAGCACCGCGACTCCGACGGGGTCGTCGCGCCCGTGCTCCCCGGCGAGGTCAACCTCATGAACGCCGGCCGCGGCATCGCCCACTCCGAGGTGTCGATCGCGCCGACGACCGTGCTGCACGGCGTGCAGCTGTGGGTCGCGCTGCCGCGCGAGCACCGCGACGGGCCGCGCGACTTCCAGCACCACACCCCGGCCGCCGCGCCGCTGCCCGGCGAGGCCGGGACGGCCCGGGTCTTCATCGGCGACCTGCTCGGCGTCGACGCCTCCCCCGTGCACACCCACACACCGCTGCTCGGGGCGCAGCTCGACCTGGCCGCCGACACCGCGACGACCCTGCGCGTCGACCCGGCCTTCGAGCACGCCTTCCTGCTCGACGAGGGGGAGCTGACCGTCGAGGGGGTCGACATCGCCCACGCCGAACTCGGCATCGTCGACCCCGGACCCGACACCCTCACCGTGACCGCCGGGCCGCAGGGGGCCCGCGTCATCCTGCTCGGCGGTGCCCCCTTCGAGGAGGACGTCGTCATGTGGTGGAACTTCCTCGGCACCGACCACGACGACATCGTCGCGGCGCGCCAGGAGTGGCAGGACCGGGCCGACCGCTTCGGCGAGGTGCCCGGCTACGGGGGTGTCACCTCGTGGCTGCCCGCGCCGGAGCTGCCGAAGGTGCGCCTGCGCCCCCGCACGCGCAACGTCGCCGAGCCGCCCGCCTGCTCGTAGGTGACCGGCCGGGGTGAGAGCGACCGGCGGCGCGGGCCCGGGCGGGCCCGCGCCGGGCGTCAGGCGTCGCCGCCCTCGTTGCCGGAGGCGCCGGCCGTCGGGTCGTCGATCCGATACTGCTTCACGGCGCGGGCCGGGATCGCGGGATCGATCTCCTCACGCTCGGCGAGGGCGAGGAGCGTCATGACGGCCATCGAGGGCCCGTCGATGCGGAAGAACCGCCGCCCCGCGGGCCGCGTGTCGGAGAAGCCGAAACCGTCCGCGCCGAGCGCGTGGTAGTCGCCGGGCACCCACGGCGCGATCTGGTCCTGCACCTGCTTCATGTAGTCGCTCGTCGCGATGACCGGGCCGGGGGTGTCCATGAGCTTGCTCGTGACGTAGGGGATGCGGCGCGGCTCGTCGGGGTTGAGCAGGTGTTCGTCGTCGGCGGCCATCGCGTCGCGCCGCAGCTGCACCCATGACGTCACCGACCACACGTCGGCGACGACGCCCCAGTCGTCGCGCAGCAGCTCCTGGGCCTCCAGCGCCCAGGGCACCCCGACGCCCGAGGCCAGCAGCTGCGCGCGCGGGGACTCGTCGATGTCCTGACCGTCCGGCGCCGTGCCGGCCCGGAGCAGATACATGCCCGCCACGATGCCGTCGGTGTCGATGCCCTCGGGCTGCGCCGGCTGCACCTGCGGCTCGTTGTAGACCGTCAGGTAGTAGATCTCGTCCTGCGGCTGGGGGCCGCACATGCGCTCGAGCCCGTGCTTGACGATGTGCGCGATCTCGTAGCCGAACGCCGGGTCGTAGTGCACGACACCGGGATTCGTCGCCGCGAGGATGGGGGAGTGGCCGTCCATGTGCTGGAGGCCCTCACCGGCGAGCGTCGTCTTGCCGGCGGTCGCGCCGATGAGGAAGCCCCGGCTCATCTGATCGGCCGCCGCCCACAGCCCGTCGCCGGTGCGCTGGAAGCCGAACATCGAATAGAAGACATACACCGGCAGCATCGGCTCGCCGTGCGTCGAATACGACGAGCCGGCGGCCGTGAAAGCGGCCACCGACCCGGCCTCGTTGATGCCCAGGTGCAGCATCTGACCCTGCTCGGACTCCTTGTAGGCGAGCATGAGCTCGGCGTCGACCGCGGTGTAGTTCTGCCCGTGCGGGTTGTAGATCTTCGACGTCGGGAAGAAGCTGTCCATGCCGAACGTGCGCGCCTCGTCGGGGATGATCGGCACGACCCGCTTGCCGAACTCCTTGTCGCGCATGAGCTCCTTGAGCAGCCGCACGAAGGCCATCGTCGTCGCGACCTCCTGCTTGCCCGACCCCTTCTTCAGGGATTCGTAGGCCGACTCCTCCGGCAGGTGGATGGACTCCTTCGGCACCCGGCGCTCCGGCACATATCCGCCGAGCTTCGCGCGCCGCTCCTGCATGTATTGGATGACCTCGTCGTCCGGCCCCGGGTTGTAGTACGGCGGCAGGTAGGGGTCCTTCTCCAGCTGCTCGTCGCTGATGGGGATGTGCAGGGTGTCGCGCAGCGCCTTGAGGTCGTCGAGCACGAGCTTCTTCATCTGGTGTGTCGCGTTGCGGCCGGCGAAACGCTGACCGAGTGTGTAGCCCTTGATCGTCTTGGCGAGGATGACCGTCGGCTGGCCGGTGTGGCGCAGGGCCCGGTCGTACGCGGCATACACCTTGCGGTAATCGTGGCCGCCCCGCTTGAGACGCCACCAGATGTCGGCGTCGGTCCACTGCGAGACGAGTTTGCGGGTGCGCGGGTCGCGACCGAAGAAGTGCTCGCGAATATAGGCGCCGTCGTTGGCTCGATATGTCTGATAATCGCCGTCGGGCGTCGAGTTCATGAGGTGCACGAGCGCGCCCTGGCTGTCGGCGGCGAGCAGGTCGTCCCAGCCGCGACCCCAGATGCACTTGATGACGTTCCAGCCCGCCCCGCGGAAGAACGCCTCCAGCTCCTGGATGATCTTGCCGTTGCCGCGCACCGGGCCGTCGAGCCGCTGCAGGTTGCAGTTGACGACGAACGTGAGATTGTCGAGCTCCTCGAACGCCGCGAGCTGCAAGGCGCCGCGCGACTCGACCTCGTCCATCTCGCCGTCACCGAGGAACGCCCAGACATGCTGCTGGCTCGTGTCCTTGATGCCGCGATGGTGCAGATAACGATTGAACTGCGCCTGATAGATCGCGTTGATGGGGCCCAGCCCCATCGAGACCGTGGGGAACTGCCAGAAGTCCGGCATGAGCCGCGGGTGCGGGTAGGACGGCAGGGCATAGGGGAATCCGTCGACGACGTGACTCTTCTCCTGCCGGAAACCGTCGAGCCGCTGCTCGGTGAGGCGCCCTTCGAGGAACGCGCGGGCATACATGCCGGGTGAGGCGTGCCCCTGGAAGAACACCTGATCGCCGCCGCCGGGATGATCCTGCCCGCGGAAGAAGTGATTGAGCCCCACCTCGTAGAGGGTGGCCGCCGACGCATACGTCGAGATGTGCCCGCCGACGCCGACCCCGGGGCGCTGAGCGCGGTGCACGAGCACCGCCGCGTTCCAGCGCACGAGCCGTCGGAACGCCCGCTCCATGTCCTCGTCACCGGGGAACCACGGCTCCTGCTCCAGCGGGATCGTGTTGACGTAATCGGTCGTGATGAGCGACGGCACGCCCACCTGCTTGACCCGGGAATGTTCGAGGAGCCGCAGCATGAGATAACGCGCCCGCTGAGTGCCCGACTCCTCGAGCACGTGATCCATGGAGGCCAGCCATTCGGCGGTCTCCTCCGGGTCGATATCGGGCAGATTGCTGGGCAGGCCGTTGATGATCGGGGCGGAACCTTCGCTGCGCACGGGGGAGTCCTTTCTGCCGGGCTCGTCGGCGGGCGGATCACGCCCACCGGCGCCCTCATCGGTGAGGTCGACCTCACGCCATCCTCACACGGAACACCGGCGGGTGCCCCGACGCGCGGCGGTGACTCGTGGGCGGCCTCGTGGGAGATCTCGGAGGTGACCTCAGGGGCGAACTCGGGAGGCAGCGCGCGATCTCAGGCACGAACGCAGGCGCGCACGCCCGCGGCACGTCTCACCGGTCGAGATCCGGGGATGTCGGCTCGCTCAGTCCTCGGCAGGCTCGGCCCCCGGGGCGTCGGTGAGCCCGAGGACACGCCCGGGCGCGCTGTAGATCGTGAGCCGCTCGTCGCGCACGAACGACGCCAGCGTCAGCCCCGACTCGCGGGCCAGGTCGACGGCCAGGCTCGTCGTCGCCGACACCGAGACCATCGCCGGGGCGCCCGCGAGCACCGCCTTCTGCACGAGCTCGTAGCCGGCCCGCCCGCTGACGACGAGCGCGCAGCCGCGCAGGGGCAGCCGCTCCTCGCGCAGGGCCCAGCCGACGACCTTGTCGACCGCGTTGTGCCGGCCGACGTCCTCGCGCACGCACAGCAACTCACCGGCGGAGTCGAAGAGCCCGGCGGCGTGGGTGCCGCCCGTGCGGTCGAACCCCGACTGGTGCGCCCGCAGCCGCCGGGGCAGGTCCACCAGCAGCCGCGGGTCGAGCCGCACCTCGTCGTCGCCCAGGTCGTAGCGGGAGCGGCGGCGGGTCGCCTCGATGCTCGCCGCCCCGCACATGCCGCACGCGCTGCTCGTCACGACGGCCCGGGGCGTGACATCCAGCGGCGCGCCGGGCGGTGTCGCCACGTCGACGACGTTGAACGTCGGTCGTCCGCGCTCGTCGAGGTCCTGGCAGTGCATGAGCGTGCGCACGTCGCCGGCGGCGGCGATGAGACCCTCCGCGTGCAGCCACCCCAGCACGAGGTCGAAGTCGTCGCCCGGCGTGCGCATCGTCACCGCGACCGAGCGCCCGTCGATGCGGATCTCCAGCGGCTCCTCGACGGCGACGACCTCGGGCCGGGTCTGCACGCGCACCTCGTCGGCGCGCACCTCGAGTCGCCACGCGCGGGTACGGCGGGTGATGCGGCCCATGGCTCGGCACCTCCTACGGGGGGCGGGTGGCGGTCTGCGCCGGCCCGCGGGCCGGTGCCCGCAGCCGCCGCGCGGTCGCCTCGGCGGGGCGACATGCTTGCACAATGCCGGGCGAACCGCTGGACTAGAGGCGATTGCCACGAACGGCGAACATTCTTCAATCACTCAGCATCGGTGGTCTGGCCCGATATCCAGGCACCGACACAGCACAGGAGGTACGGACGCGTGGTCGGTTCCGCGCCCGCGGCGGCGGTGGCCAAACTCGGCTTCACCCCAGGGCAGGTCATCCTCGAGATCGGTTATGACGAGGTCGACGTCGAGGAGGATCTGCGGCTGCAGATCGAGGACACGGTCGAGGGCGACCTCGAGGACGAGGACTACGGCGACGTCGTCGACGGGGTGCTGCTGTGGTGGCGGGAGGACGACGGCGATCTCACCGACGCCCTCGTCGACGCGCTGACGACGCTGGAGGACAAGGGCTTCATCGTGCTCCTGACGCCGAAGGTCGGGCGTCCCGGCGAGGTCGACCCCAGCGACATCGCGGAGGCGGCCGAGACGGCCGGCCTGCAGGCGAGCGCGAGCGTCAACCTCACGCCGCAGTGGTCTGGCACGCGGCTCGTCGCGCCGAAGTCCGGCGCACGCCGCTGACGCGCTAGCCCCACGCGGGTCGGCCGCCGCGCCGACCCCGTGGCGGGCCCGCGGGACGCGGGACGACCGCGCATCCCCCCGGGCGCACCCGGCACACTGTGCCCATGGCAACCACGGCTCTTCGCGTCGGTGACACCGCGCCGGACTTCACGCTCAGCGACCAATACGGCACCGGGATCTCGCTGGCGCAGCTGCGGCAGGGCCGCGGGGTGCTGCTCGTGTTCTTTCCCTTCGCCTTCTCCGGAGTGTGCACCGGCGAGCTGTCGGAGGTGCGTGACAACCTCGGTGCCTTCCAGAACGAGCACGTCGTGACCGTGGGGATCTCCTGCGACCCCGTCTTCGCGCTGCGGGCCTGGGACGACAAGGAGGGCTACTTCTTCCCCCTGTTGTCGGACTTCTGGCCGCACGGGCAGGTGGCCCGGCACTACGGCGTCTTCGACGAAGGCGCCGGCTTCGCCCACCGCGGCACCTTCTTCCTCGACCCCGACGGCGTCGTGCGGTGGGCGCTGGTCAACGAACCCGGGGCGCGCCGCGACTTCAGCGGCTTCCACGCGACGTTGGCGTCGATCATCGGCGCCGACTGACACAATGACCCGGATGCCCGCATCGCCCGGTCGGCGTGGCGCCGGCGTCGAGGGCCTGTAGCTCAGGTGGTAGAGCACCGCGTTTACACCGCGGGTGTCGTCGGTTCGAGGCCGGCCGGGCCCACCTGTCGTCGCTGCGATCGGCGCGCCCGACGGAGGCGAGGCGAGCCGCGCCGATCCTCGCCGAAGCCGAGCCGGCCGGTCCGAGCCGATCCGAGCCGAGCCGAGCCGAGCTGAGCTGGTCCGTGCCGGTCAGTGCCAGGCGCCCCTGGCTCGACCTGCTCGCATCGGCGGTCGCCGAGGGCGCCGCCTGGCTACTATCTGCGCATGCACGCAGATAATCAGGCGTCCGGTTGGGGAGCCGATGTCGTGACCCTGGCCGTGGAGGTCCTGCGCATCCTGGCCGACCCGACCCGGCTGCAGCTTGCCGGGCTGCTGCTCGAGGAGGAGAAGTCGGTCTCCGACCTCGCCGACGAGCTGGGGCGGCCGGCCTCGGGGGTCTCGCAGCACCTGGCGAAGATGCGCATGGCCCGCCTCGTCACGACCCGCCGCCAGGGCACGTCGATCCTCTATCGCGTCGAGAACGACCACGTGCGTCAGCTCGTCATCGACACGATCGGCCACGTCGAGCACCTGCTCGACGACGTCCCGGCCCACCACCGCGGCGTGCAGGGCGCGGTCTCGTGACCGGCGGGGAGGGCCCCGTGACTCCCACGGAGCCGGGGCGATCGCGCAGCGACGGGCAGCCGCCGGCGCGCCCCACGAGCGACGCCCACGGGCACGCGCACAGCCACGGCGGGCACCACGAGCACCGGCACGACACCCACGAGCACGGGAGCCGGACCGGGTGGTGGGGCCGAAGGCGACACGCCGTCGGCGAGCTCTTCGCAAGCCACTCCCACGACGTGGCCGATCAGATCGACGACGCCCTCGAGGCCGACAGTCGCGGGCGTCGGGCGCTGTGGATCAGCCTGGCCGCGCTGGGCGTCACGGCCCTCGCCCAGGGCGCCGTCGTCGTGCTCTCCGGCAGCGTCGCCCTGCTCGGAGACACCCTGCACAACGTGGCCGACGCGCTGACCGCGATCCCGATCCTGTGCGCCTTCACCCTCGCCCGGCGGCCGCCCAACGATCGCTTCACCTACGGCTACGGGCGGGCCGAAGACCTGGCCGGCCTCGTCGTCGTCGCGATGATCGCGCTGTCGGCGGGCCTGTCCGGCTATGAGGCGATCCGGCGGCTGCTGGACCCGCAGCCGGTGACCCATCTCGCCGCGGTCGCGGGGGCGGGGCTCGTGGGCTTCGCCGGCAACGAGCTCGTGGCGCGCTACCGCGTGCGGGTCGGCCGCCAGATCGGCTCGGCCGCCCTCGTCGCCGACGGGCTGCACGCGCGCGCCGACGGCCTCACGTCGCTGGCTGTCGTGGTCGGTGCCGGTGGCGTGGCCGTCGGCTGGGACTGGGCCGACCCGGTCGTCGGACTCGTCATCACCGTCGCGATTCTGGGCGTGCTGCGCTCGGCCGCAGCCCAGGTCGGGGCGCGGCTCATGGACGCCGTCGAGCCGGGACTCGTCGCCACCGCGCGCGCGGTGATCGGCCGCATCGACGGCGTCGACGACGTGCGCCTCCTGCGGCTGCGCTGGGTGGGACACAGCCTGCACGCCGAGGCCGACATCACGACCTCCCTGACGACCCTGACCCAGGCCCACGACCTCGCCCATCAGTCGGAGCGCGAGCTGCTGGCGGCCCTGCCGCGACTCGACGGCGCGGCCGTGCACGTCAGCCCGACCGGGGCGCACGGCTGACCCGCGCCGCGGACCCGGCCAGGTCGCTCGCCCCGCCCCTGGGATGATGGCAAGTCCCGATGAGATCGCGCCCGACCGGCCACGGGCCGGCGTCGTGACTCGCCCGCCGGACGTTCGGAGGACGCCATGACCACCCCACCACCGGCACCCAGCCTGTGTCAGACCGTCGCGGCGCTCGAGCGGCTGTTCCCGCCGGCGCTCGCGCAGTCGTGGGACCAGGTGGGGCTCACGTCGGGCGATCTCGAGCAGCCGGTGCGGCACGTGCGCTTCGCCGTCGACCCGACGCTGGCCGTCGTGGCCGAGGCCGTCGATGCGGGGGCGGATCTGCTCGTCACCCACCACCCGCTGCTGCTGCGCGGCATCCACTCCGTCGCCACGACGAGCGCCAAGGGCGCCACGGTGACGGCTCTCGTCGTGGCCGACCTGGCGCTCTATGTCGCGCACACGAACGCCGACAGCGCAGCCGTGGGCGTCAACTCGGCGCTCGCGGCGGCCTGTGGGTTGGGCGACACCCGGCCGCTGTCGGAGCCCGAGGGCAGGCCGATGGGGCTCGTCGGCGACCTGCCGGAATCGGTGTCGCTGCGTGATTTCGCCCACGGCCTGGCGGCGCGGCTGCCGTCGGCGCCGGGCGGGCTGCGCGTGGCGGGGCCGCCCGACGCGCCCGTCACGAGGGTCGCGCTGCTCGGTGGGGCGGGCGACTCGCTCATGCCGGAGGTGCGGGCGGCCGGCGCCGACGTCTACGTCACCGCGGATCTGCGGCACCATCCGGCCTTGGAGGCGCGGGAGGAGGGGCGCGGCGGGCCCCCCTACCTCATCGACGCCGGGCACTGGGCGAGCGAGTCGCTGTGGCTCGCGCGCGCCGCCGACGACCTGCGGGCGGCGCTGGATGGGGCGGTCGAGACGAGCGTGAGTAGCCTGTGCACCGACCCGTGGACGTTCGTCGTCGGCGCCCGGCCAGAGGCAGGCGACGCCGACCCCGAAGGAGAGATCGCGTGAAGGCCGACCCCAGCAGGCAGTGGCGACTGCTCGACCTCGCCCGGCTCGACACCCGCAGCGGGCAGCTCGCGCACAAGCGCAAGACGCTGCCGCAGGATCGCGCCTACAGCGAGATCGCGGCACGGCTGGCCACCCACGACGACGACCTCGTGCGCGCCCGCACCGCCGCGTCGGACGTGCAGCGCGAGGTCGACCGCGCGGAGTCGGCCGTGCAGCTCGTGCGCGACCGCGCCGCCCGCAACCAGGCGCGCCTCGACGCGGGGCAGGGCAGCGCCAAGGACCTGCAGGCCCTGCAGCACGAGCTGGCCTCCCTCGATCGGCGCCAGGCCGAGCTCGAGGACGCCCAGCTCGAGGTCATGGAGCGCGTCGAGGCTCTCGAGGCCGACGTCGAGCGCCTCACCGCCGAGCAGCAGGCCCTGACCGAGCAGGTCGAGGAGGCCGCGCAGGCCCGCGACGCGGCCCTCGCCGCGATCGCCGCGGAGGAGGAGGACGTGGCCCGTCGCCGCGCCGACGTCAGTGTCGGCGTCGGGCAGGACCTGCTCGACCTCTACGAGAAGGTGCGGGCCCAGACGGGCATCGGCGCCGCCGAGCTCGTCGCGCGCCGCTGTGGCGGCTGCCAACTCGAGCTCATGGGCGCCGACCTGCGCCGCATCGCCGCCGCGCCCGACGACGAGGTCGTGCGCTGCGAAGAGTGCCGCCGCATCCTCGTGCGCACCGCCGAGTCCGGCCTGTGACGGCCCGCCGGCTCATCGTCGAGGCCGACGGCGGGTCGCGGGGCAATCCCGGCGTCGCCGGCTATGGCGCCCTCGTGCGTGACGGCGCCAGCGGCGAGGTGCTCGCCGAACGCGCCGAGCCGCTCGGCACGGCCAGCAACAACGTCGCCGAATACACCGGCCTCATCGCGGGACTGGCCGAGGCGCAGCTCATCGACGAGCGCGCCGGCATCGAGGTGCGGATGGACTCCAAGCTCGTCGTCGAGCAGATGAGCGGGCGCTGGAAGATCAAGCACGAGGACATGAAGCGCCTCGCCGGGCAGGCCCGCGACATCGTCAAGGCCATCGAGCGGGCCGGGGGAGTGGTCGCCTACCGGTGGATCCCGCGCGAGCGCAACAAGGCCGCCGACGCCCTGAGCAACGATGCGATGGACGGCAAGAGCATCACCCGTCGGCCGTGGCAGCGGCCCGCCGACGACGAGGATGTGGCCGACGGCGCGGCGTCGGAGCCCGAGAGCGCGGCGTCGGAGCCCGAGAACCAGGAGGTCGAGGCGGCCCGAGAAGGGGCGCGGGCCGGCTCCACGGCGCGCCGCCCCACCTCCGCCCGGGCAGCTGCCCCGCCGCAGCCGTCGGGGGCGGCGACCCGGGTCGTGCTCGTGCGGCACGGGGTGACGGCGGCCCATCGCGAGGGCCGGCTCTGCGGTCGCGGCGACGGGACCTCGGCCGGAGCCGACCTCGACGGCGAGGGGCAGCGCCAGGCGCGGGCGGTCGCGGCCGCGCTGCGCGGCTTCCTCGGCGATCCCGCCGGGGGCGAGGCTCCGCCGCGGGTCGTCAGCTCGACGCTCACCCGCGCCCACCGCACCGGCCAGGTCGTCGCGGCTGCCTTCGAGGTCGCCTGCGAGCAGGACCGCGCCTGGGACGAGCAGGACTACGGCGACCTCGAGGGCCGGCGCATCGCCGACCTCGTGGCCAGCGACGGCGAACTGCTCGCACGATTGCGACGCGATCCCGACGCGGCCTGCCCGGGTGGAGAGAGCTACGCCGACCTGCGGGAGCGGGTCGTGTCGGCCTACGAGCGGCAGGTCGGTGCCGGCGGCACTGTCGTCGTGGCAACTCACCGCATGGCGATCCTGGCGGTGCTCGCGCACGTGCTGGGCGCCGACCTCGAGCACGTGTGGCGCATCGCGGTGGCGCCGGCGTCGATGACGTCGATCCGCACCTGGCGCGACGGGGCCGTCACGGTGGAGTTCGTCAACGACACCTCGCACCTGCGCAGCTGACACGCGGAGTCAAGCAGGTGCCAGGGTGACCGTGAAGGCAACGCCAAGCACCCACGTGGAGGTGACCTGGAAGGGCAACGCCAAGCAGCCACGCAGAGGTGGCCTGGAAGGGCAACGCCAAGCACACCAGAGGTGACCTTGAAGGGCTCGCCGGTGAACGTGTGCGGCGGCGTGGATGGGCCTGGCGGGAGGCCGAAGGCCGGATGGTTGTCGCCGCACACGTTCACCGGCGAGCCCGGACGCGAGGCCGAACGAGCCCGGACGCGAGGCCGAGCGAGCCCGGACGCGAGGCCGAGCGAGCCCGGACGCGAGGCCGAGCGAGCCCGGACGCGGCGAGCCCGGACGCGAGACCGAGCGACCCTGGACGACGGGCCCAACGGGTGTCAGGTGTGAGCCAGAAAGCTCAGGTCTGTGCGACGGACTGACTCACTGCGAGCTGCCAGGGCGCGCCCGCGCGGGCCGGTTCGAGCAGGTCGACGCCACGCCCCTGCGCTGCGGCGTGCCCGTAGCGGTGTCCGCCGAACACGTCGCGCAGCGCGTCGGCCAGGGCCCGGGGCGTGCGGGCATCGATGCCGTGCTCGCAGATCGCCCGAGCGACCAGACCTCGCGTGTGCTTGGCGTGGTGGGTCGCGCCCGGCACGGCGACGTGCACCCACGCGGAGGCGACCGCGCGTTCGGGTCGCCAGGCGGCGACGTAGTCCGACGAGCGCAGATCGACGACGAGCCCGCGCCCGGCGGCAGGGGGCAGCGCCTGCGCGAGCGCGGGCCGCCACAGCGCGGCCAGCGGCGGCAGCCCGGGCACCGACGTGCCCATCGCCAGCCGGTAGGGAGCCACGGAGTCCCGCAGCCGCAACGCCCCGTAGAGGGAGCTGACGACGACGATCCACCGCGTCGCCCGCGCCCGCGCGGGCCCGGTCAGCGTCGGCAGGTCGAGCGCGTCGTAGAGCACACCGGTGTAGAGCTGCCCGACCGGCACCGCCGGCGCCCGATGTAGCCGCGTGTTGTGGTCGACCTGGTCGGCCAGCGTCTGCGGCAGCCCGAGGCGGCGGGCGCCCTCGACGCCGCCGCCGACCGCCGCGAGCGCCTCGGCGATCTCTGCGCGGGTCGGTGCGAGCTGCGGAAACGACAGCCGGTCCGGCCGCATGGGAGTGCCGCGCGGGCGCGTCGTCTTGGTCTGCGACGGCGGGAGGAGGATGAGCACCCCCCTACCGTAGGGACATGACTCGACGCGTCGTCCGACTTCGTGGGACCTCTGGCCCGGGCACATCGCGCCCGGCAGCGACACACCCGGCGCCCGGGCCGGGCTCGTCCGGGCCGGCCACGGACGGCCAGGGCGCCGCGGCCGGGTCGGCACCGGAGGGGTCGGCTGCGCCCGGCGCCCTCGAAGCGGCGTTCGCGCAGATCCGGGCCGAGTTCGACGTGCCGGCCGGCTTCCCGCCGGAGGTGCTCGCGCAGGCGCAGGCGGCGGCGCAGGACCCGCCGGGCCTGCCGGCTACGCCGCGCGACGAGACCGACGTCGAGTTCGTGACGATCGACCCCGTGGGCAGCATGGACCTCGACCAGGCCCTGGCCGTCGAGCGGGCCGGGTCGGGCTACCGGGTGCGCTACGCGATCGCGGACGTGCCGGCCTTCGTCGCGGACGGCGGGGCGGTCGACGTCGAGGCCAGGCGGCGCACGCAGACCGTCTACCTGCCGGACGGGCGGGTGCCGCTGCACCCGCCGGTGCTCTCCGAGGGCGCGGGGAGCCTGCTGCCGGACGTCGACCGGCCCGCGTTCGTGTGGGAGCTGCGGCTCGACGCCGACGGGGAGCTCGTCGACACGCAGGTGCGGCGCTCGCTCGTGCACAGCCGCGCCCGGCTCGATTATGCCGGCGTGCAGGCCGACCTCGATGCCGGCCGTGCGGGCGAGGCGCTGCGGCTGCTCGCCGAGGTCGGCGCCAAGCGGCTCGACCTCGAGGTCGCCCGCGGAGGGGCCAGCCTGCCGATGCCCGAGCAGGAGGTCGTCGCTGCCGACGGGCGCTATCGACTCGCCTACCGGCCGGCGCTGGCCGTCGAGGATTTCAACGCCCAGATCTCGTTGCTCACCGGCATGGCGGCGGCCGAACTCATGCTCGCGGGCGGCGTCGGCATCCTGCGCACGATGCCGGCGCCGGATCCGGCGGCGATGGCGCGGTTTCGCCGGGTCGTCGCGAGCCGGGGTGTGACCTGGCCCGCGGGGCAGTCCTACGGGGCCTTCCTGCGGCACTTGCGCAGCGATGATCCCGTGCACCTGGCGATCATCCACGAGGCGACCGGGCTCTTCCGCGGGGCCGGCTACACCGCGTTCGACGGCGCGCCGCCCGAGCAGCGGGAGCACGCGGCGATCGCGGCCCCCTACGCGCACGTCACCGCGCCCCTGCGGCGCCTCGTCGACCGGTTCGGTCTGCTCGTCTGCGCGGCGCTGGCCGCCGGGGAGCCGGTGCCGGAGTCGGTGCGCGCGGCGCTCGGGGGCCTGCCCGATCTCATGCGGGCCGGCGACCAGCGGGCCTCGGCGATCGACCGGGCGGCCACCGACGCCGTCGAGGCCGCGGTGCTGACGGACCGGGTGGGCGAGGAGTTCGAGGCCGTCGTCGTCGACGACCGCGGCGACAAGGGGCTCGTCGTGGCGCTCACCGAGCCGGCGATCATCGCCGCCTGCGACCGGCCCGGGGCCGGGCCGGGGGCGGTGTCGGAGGGCGGGGTGTTGCGGGTCCGGCTCACGGAGGCCGATATCGCGCGCCGGCGGGTGCGGTTCGTGGTGGCCGGCGAGGCGCGCTGAGCGGCCGGCCCTGTGACGCTGCTCGTCAGCCGTGTCAGGGGCGGTCGATGGGTCGGGTCAGGGCGGCGACGACGGTGGGCAGCATCCGCCGCGCGACGGCGTCGACTTCGCCGGGGTCGCCATCGAGCAGGGCGCTGGCGACGCTGCGTTCGATGATCCCGTAGAGCACCTCGGTGAGGTCGCGCAGATCGACGGCCGGCTCGAGCCCGGCGAGCCGCAGGGTGGCCTTGACCGCTTCGCCCATCCGCTCGAACTGCGTGCGTCCCAGCGCCCGGAACAGCTCGTAGGCCTGGGGGTCGCGGATCGCGGCGAGCGTGAGTTCGGTGTGGATGAGGTAGTGGTCGCGGCCCAGCGGGCTCAGCGCGAAGAAGCGGGAGATGACGTCCGGCACGTCGTGCACGCCGCCCGCCGGGTCACACAGTGCCGTGAGCGCCGCGAGCACGGCTTCGCTCTCGCGGGCGAGGAGGGCCTCGAGCAGCTCGTGTTTGTCGGCGAAGTTGGAGTAGAAGGCCCCGCGCGTGAATCCGGCGGCCTCGCAGATCTCTTCGACGCTGGCCAGCACGACCCCGCGCTCGAGGAAGACCTGGGTTGCCGCCGTGAGCAGCCGCTCGCGGGTCGCCCGCCGTCGGGCGGACGTCGGCGTCTGCTCCGCTCCGCTCACTTCTGCCTCCCCGGCGCCGTCGCTGACACCTTCTCGATACACCACTGTATGCGATACAGTCCTGTATCGAAAGGGGAGTCCCCCTCCTGCGCCGCGACAGCCAGCGCACACTGGTGGCGGGGGGCGAGGCCCAGTGCGTGTTTCGCGTCAGAAGTTCGAGTCACAGGGGAGTCCGCCGTGTCACCAGCGCTGTTCGCACTCGGTCGCGCGTGCTACCGCCATCGCGGCCGGGTCGCGCTCACCTGGCTCGTCGTCGCGCTCCTGCTCGGGGCGCTCGCCGGGCTCGTCGGCCAGGGCACGAGCGAGCGCTACTCGGTGCCCGGCAGCGAGTCGCAGCAGACGCTCGACGACCTGCACGCCCGCTTCCCCGAGCTGGCCGGCAGCAGCGCCCAGATCGTCATCGTGTCGCCCGCGGGTCAGCAGGTCTCGACGCCGGTGACGCGACAAGCCGTGGCCGGCAGCGCCGCCCGCCTGGAGAAGGTCTCGGGCGTGGCCGGCACCAGCGACCCCTTCGCGACCGGCGCCGGGGCCGCGCGGGCCGTCAGCGACGACGGGCGGGCCGCGCTCCTGACCGTGCAGCTCGACGGCGACAGTCACTCGGTGTCGGCCGCGACCAAGGACGCGATCACGGCCCAGGCGCAGCGGCTGCGCACCGAGCTGCCCGGCACCACGGTCGAGGTCGGGGGATCGGCCTTCGGCAGCCCCCCGCCACAGATGAGTTGGATCGACGGGCTCGGGCTCGTCCTCGCGCTCGTCGTGCTGCTGCTCTTCTTCCGGTCCCTGCGCGGCGCCGCGGCCCCGCTGATCACCGCCGTCAGCGCGGCGATCGTCAGCGTGCTGCTGCTGCTCGTCGCGACGGCCGCGGTGACGCTCACCGGCACCGCGCCGATGCTGGCCCTCATGCTCGGCATCGCGGTCGGCATCGACTATTCGCTCTTCCTGCTCTCGCGCTTCATCGAGAACGTGCGCGCCGGCGTCGACGGCGAGGAGGCCGCCGCGCGCGCCACAGCGACCGCCGGCTCGGCCGTCGTCTTCGCCGGCCTGACGGTCGTCACCGCGCTCGCCGGCCTCGTCATCGTGGGGCTGCCGTTCCTGTCGGCGATGGGCGTCTCGGCGGCGGTCGCGGTCGCGGTCGCCGTCGCCGCCGCGATCACGCTGGGGCCGGCGCTCATGAGCACGCTCACTGCGCGCCTGCAGCGGCCCCGCGCGATCGGCCCGGTCCGGCGCAGGTGGGCGGCCCGCCTCCGGATGTCGTGGCTGGCGCGGGAGCGCCCCGTCGGTCCGGCGTCGCACGGCCCGGCCTGGGCGCGGCGCTGGGTGGGTGCCGTGACGCGGTGGCCGGCGCTGACGGTCGTGCTCCTGACGGGCCTGCTCGTGGTGAGCGCGCTGCCGGCCCGCGACCTGCGGCTCGCGCTCCCGGACAACGGCACGGCCGCGACGAGCCAGAGCCAGCGCCGCGCCTACGACCTCATCGCCACCCACTTCGGGCCGGGGCAGAACGGCCCGCTGCTCATCGTCGCGGACCTCGTGACGAGCACCGATCCCGTCGGTTACATGGACGACCTGCGGGCGGCGGTCGAGGCGGTGCCGGGCATCGACCGGGTCGTCCTGTCGACCCCGAACCGCAGTGCCGACACCGGCGTCGTCGTGGCCATCCCGACGACCGCCCCCGGCGACCCGGCGACCGCGCGCCTCGTCGAGCGACTGCGGGGCGACGCCCCGTCGATGGGCGGCACCGACGGCATCCGGGTGCGGGTCGCGGGTCAGACCGCCGCGCAGATCGACGTGTCGGCCCGCCTGGCGGCCGCGCTCGTGCCGTTCGGGCTCGTCGTCATCGGCCTGAGTCTCGTGCTGCTGCTCATCGTCTTCCGGTCGTTCGTCGTGCCGCTCACCGCGGCGCTGGGCTTCCTGCTGTCGGTCGGGGCGGCCTTCGGCGCCGTGACCGCCGTCTTCGAGTGGGGCTGGTTCGCCGACGCGCTGCACGTGGCCCGGGTCGGTCCCGTCATCAGCTTCATGCCGATCATCCTCATGGGCGTCCTCTTCGGGCTCGCGATGGACTATCAGATGTTCATCGTGTCGCGCATGCACGAGCACTACGCGATGCACCGTGACCCGAAGGCCGCGGTGCGCGAGGGGTTCACGGCCTCGGCCGGTGTCGTCGCGGCGGCGGCCGTCATCATGGTCGGCGTCTTCGCGGCGTTCGTGCCCGAGGGCGACTCGTCGCTCAAGCCCATCGCGCTCGGCCTGGCCGTCGGGGTCTTCGTCGACGCGTTCGTCGTGCGCATGATGCTCGTGCCCGCCGTGCTGCAGCTGCTGGGACGGTTCGCCTGGGCGATGCCGGCCGGGCTCGCGCGCCGGCTGCCGCACCTGGACGTCGAGGGGCACGGCGTGGCACACCAGATCGCGGCCGAGGAGACCATCGCGCGGCACCCCGACCGGGTCGTGCACGCCCGCGACGTCGGGGTGCGCGGTCCCCGTTCGCAGGTGTTCTCCGGGCTCGACCTCGACGTGCGCGACCGCACGCTGGCCGTGCTCGTGGCGCCCGAGGGCGGCGGCAAGACCGTGGCGCTGCTGGCGCTCGCCGGGCGCCTCGAGACCGACAGCGGCGAGCTCGACGTCGCCGGCGCGGTCGTGCCCGAGCAGTCCGCGCTCGTGCAGCGGCGGGTCGGGCTCGGCGAGTTCCCCGCCGTCAACGGCCTCGACGGCGACCTGTCGATCCGCTCCCACATCGCCGAACGGCTGGCGCCGGGCACCATGCTGCCCTGGGCCCGCGGCCGCGACATCCGCGGTGTGCTCGTGCGCTACGACCAGCTCCTGGAGATCGCCGGGGTCGATCCCGTCGACCCCGGGACCTTCGTGCGCGACCTCAGCCGCCTGCAGCGCATGGTGCTGGCGATCGTGCTCGCGGAGGTCGGCTATCCCGCGCTCGTCGTCGTCGACGACACCGACCTGCTGCCCTCGCATGCCGAACGCGCCGGACTGTGGGCGGTGCTCGGCGAGGTCGCCCGGTCCTGCGCCGTCGTCGCCGCCTGCCACGAGGCCCCCGACCCGCTCGAGCTCGCCCGCGACACCGGGCTGCCGCCAGACCGCCTGCAGATCGTCACCCTGCACTCCCTCATGCCCGCCCCCGCGCCGGGAAGGTAACCCCATGCCCCTGCTGCCCACCCTGTCGAGCACCGAGCTGTCGCGGCTGTCGCGCGGCCTCTTCGGCAAGCTCGTCGTGCTCGCGCTCGTCGCCGTGCCCTCGATCTATGCGGGCCTGTTGACGTGGAGCAACCTCGACGCGCAGACGACTCTCGACGCCGTGCCCGCCGCGATCGTCAACCTCGACGAGCCCGCGAGCGTCACCGACGCCAACGGCAAGAAGCAGACGGTGCCGCTGGGGCGCGTCGTCACGGCCCAGCTCATCGACAACACCTCGACGAGCAATCTCGACTGGAGCCTCACCGACGCCGCCACCGCCAAGCGGGGGCTCGAGGACGGCACCTACTACGCGGTGCTGACGATCCCCAAGACGTTCTCGCACGCGGCCACGTCGACCGCGGACGCCGACACCGCGCGGCAGGCGACGATGCGCCTGGAGACCAACGACGCCACCAGCTATCTGGCCGGCAACATCGCGGCAGCCGTCAGTGCTCGCGTGACGAGCGCGACCGGTGACCGGCTGACGACGCAATATCTCGATCGCATCTATCTCGGCTTCAACTCGATGCACACCAACCTCGTCAAGGCCGCGGACGGCGGGGCGCAGCTCGCCAAGGGCACGCAGCAGCTGCGCTCCGGCAGCGCCCAACTCGCCGACGGCACCCACGAACTCACCGTCGGCCTGCGCCAGTTGGCCTCGGGCACGGGGCAGCTCGCATCCGGCAACGCCGCGCTCGCGACCGGCGCCGCGCAGCTGGCCGACGGCGCCGGCCAGCTCGCCTCCGGCAACGGCCGGCTCGCCACCGGCCTGGGGCAGGCCGCCGCGGCCATCGCCAAGCTGCCGGCGCAGTCGCGGCAGCTGGCCGACGGCGCCACGGCCCTGGCCACCGGCGCGACGGCGCTGTCGACCGGTGCCGGCAAGC
>JBDIAP010000013.1:0-45890 GCA_039812485.1 Kineosphaera sp. | reverse complement strand
CTCCTAAAGCGGGTGTCGCAGGTTCGAATCCTGCCGGGGGCACCACCTATGCGCGCAGGTCCGCGGCGTGCGGTCGGACCGGCACGGACGGACCCAACGCCCGCCGTCGGACTCCTGCAACTCGTCGCTGCAGCGGCCGGCCCCGTTCAGTCACCGGCGATGAAGAAGTCCCACTCGCCACGGTCGGAGACCCCGATGCGCCAGCCGAGATAGCCGGACCCGTCGCGGCGCATCCGAGCGGCCTGGTCCTTCGTGAGAAGCCCCGCCGCGACCGCCTCGTCCCAGGCCGCCGGGTCCTTGTAGCCGTCGCCGGCGGCCACGCGCGGCCACACATAGTCTCGCGAGACCTTCTCGTAACCGGGCCTGGCCTTGGCCAGGGCGTCGACGAGGTAGCGGTATTTCGTCTCCTTCTCCGGCAGCGCGAAGAACTCCTCGGCGGTGACGATCCCGAAGGAGAGCCGGGTCTTGTCCCGTGCGGCGCGCTTCGTCAGCGCACGCGCGTCGCAGCGCACGCCGGAGGCGAGCAGAGCCCGTGCGGCGCTGCGAGTCGTGGCCGGCATCCCGCGCACGACGACGACCCGACCGGGCCGCTTGGCTCCGCTGCAGGTCGAGGCCTGTGTCGAGGTCGGCGCCGCGGTCGGCGCAGCCGCCGGCACCGCCGCCTGCGCGTCCGGTGCCGGCCCAGCCGGCCCGACCCCGAGTCCCACGCCGAGCAGCACGGCGGCCGCAGTCCCGAATGTCCGTCTCGTCGCCGTCATGTGCCCAACCCCCGTGATCACTGGTGGAGAAGTCTGCCGATCAGCCAGCGTGCCAAGAGAACCCGGTGTCTGCCAGAGCGCAACTACTCAGCTCGACCCGATGGGTCGTCGACGCTGACCCGCGCCCACCCCCGTAGCGAGTTCACGCGCCACACCCGCGAAGCCCGCCCCAGCTCCTCGCGCCGGACGACGCGTTCCCGCACCCGACCGGACGCGAGGAGCTCGGCCCGCAGGACCCCGGGCAGCAGCCCACATGCCGCCGGCGGCGTCACGAGCTCGCCGTCGAGCTCGACGACGAGGTTGCCGATGGTGGTCTCGGTGACCTCGCCGCGTTCGTTGTGCAGGACGACGTCGCCGACGTGCGGGTGCTCGCGCCGGGCGACCTCGAGCGCCTCGTCGTAGCGAGCCCGCCGCGTCGTCTTGAGCGCCAGCCACGGATCCCCCGACCACACCGCCTGCGCGTCGAGCGCGACCGCCACGGGCTCGACCGCCGAGTCGGGGGCGGCCCCGCACGTGACGTCGAGCGCGCCGTCCGGCCCGAGCGTCAGCCGCACCCGCGCCGGGCCGCAGCAGCCCCGCGTCACCGCGGTCAGCCGCTCGATGATGACGCCGCGGTCGGCCTCCCACCCGAGCCACGCGGCCGAGCCGAGCAGCCGGCGCAGATGCCCCTCCCGCCGCACGACGCGCCGCCCGTCATAGGCCATCGTCTCCAGCAGCCGTACGCCGTCCGGCACCGCCAGCGCGTCGAGCACGGCCGCCTTCGTCAGCGCCTCGGCGTGCTCGTCGGCGCCGACCGAGTCCCACACCACTCCCCCGCCGACGTCGTAGGAGGCGGCCCACGTGGGCAACGGCGGGGCCGACCGCGGCGCGCCGAGCCCCTGGGCGAGGGCCGGCGAGCCGGCCTCTGCGAGGGTCCACGACATCGAGCCGAGCACCGGCGCCGGTCTCACGTCGACCGCCGGCATCGGTCCCGCTGCCCTCTCCGGCGCCGACCCCGAGCCGCGACTGAGGACCAGGGTGCGGATGGCGACGTTGAACGCGCAGTCCCCGCCCGGCCACACGACGCCGACCGCCCCGCAATACGGCCCGCGCGCCCGCCGCTCGAGCGCAGCGATGATCCCCATCGTCGAGGCCTTCGGCGCGCCGGTCACCGACCCGCAGGGGAAGAGCGCGTCGAAGAGATCGACCAGCCCGACCCCGGCCCGCAGCCGCCCCGACACGGTCGACGTCAGCTGCCACACCGTCGGATGCGCCTCGACCTCCAGGAGCCCGCTGACCTGCACTCCGGGCTGGCAGACGCGGGCGAGGTCGTTGCGCAGGAGGTCGACGATCATGAGATTCTCGGCGCGGTCCTTGGCGCTGGCGACCAGATCGGCGCGCAACGCCGCGTCCCGGGCGACATCGGCGTCGCGGCGCCGCGTGCCCTTCATCGGCCGGGTGACGAGCCGGCCGCCGTCGCGCGTGAAGAACAGCTCCGGTGACGCCGACGCCACGACATGTTCCCCGGTGTCGACGTAGGCGAACCACCCCTCCCCTTGCCGCGCGCACAGGTCTCGCCAGGCCCCCAGCGGGTCGCCGGCCAGTCGGGCACCCAGTCGCATCGTGTGGTTGACCTGGTAGGTGTCGCCGCGCGCGATCGCCGCGCGCACGGCGTCGACGGCCGCGAGATACGCGGCCTCCCCCGTCTGCGTCCGCCACCGGGAGACCACGTAGGGGCCCGCCATCCGGGCGGCGACCGGTGCCGCATGCAGGCCGAACCACACCAGCGGCAGCGGCCCCGGCTCGCCCGTCACGAGCGCGGCGTCGAACGCGGCCGCCGCCTCGTAGGCGACGAAACCCACCGCATACGCCCCGGCATCGCACGCCCGAGCCACCCGCGCCAGCGCCGGCCTGACCTGCTCGAGGGCATCGGCACGCACGATCTCGTGGGGCTCGCCGAAGGCCGCGGCCCGCGCGTGAGCGTCGGGGGCCCACGGCACGTCGACGAAGGCCTCCACGTCGGTCACCCTACGGGTCGGTCACGCTATGGGTCGGTCACGCTACCGGTCGGCCACGCTATGGGTCGCTCACCCCTACGGCCCGGCGATCCGCCCCCACCGACGAGCCGTCGCACGTTCACCGTGGGCCGTGAGCCCGTTGTGAGGTTCGCGAGACCGACCCGGGAGCGTGCCGCCCCACAGTGGGATCACCTCGCAGGGGGAACGCACCTGGGGGGAACCCACCAGCGAGGAGTCACACGACATGAACACCCGCACGATGCTCGGCACCGCAGTCATGACCAGCGCGCTCATCGCCGGCGCCGGGGGCGCCACCACCGCGCTCGCCGCACCCACCGCGCTCGCCCCCGCCACCGCGGCACCATCAGTCGCCACCGGCGCCGCCAAGGACGCGCCCGGCACGGCCTTCACCGCCTACGGCGGCCAGCGCGTCCCCTGGCGGGCCGTCGTCTCCAAGGGCGTGCTGCGCGTCGAGGGCAAGGGCATCCGCACGCAGAAGATCCGCGTCAAGCGCAGCGCCTTCGCCAAGGGCGTGGAGTTCAGGAGCAAGCAGCGCGGCGTCAACGCCGCCCTCGTCATCCGCGGGGGCACGTGCCTCGACACCACGGGCAAGAACACCGGTCAGCGCGCCACCCTCACCCTGGGCACGCACGTCTACCGTGGCTGCGCCGTCAGCGGCGCCTACCCGACCGCCAACACCTGATCCGACCTGGACCGCCCGCCCCGCCCTCGTGGCCCTCGTGGCCCGAGGGCAGAGTGCGCCGGTGGCGCCGAGCGAGTGCGCCGGCGCCACGAGGGCCGAGTGCGCCGGCGCCGTCCCGGGGAGTCGGCGGCACCGGCGCACTGTGACGTCACCCGTTCAGCCCAGGCTCGATCCGGACGCGCCGGGCGCGCGGGGCGGCTCGTCGGCGCGCGGCGGGGTGAGACCCGACGTGCCACCGGCGCGCGGCCGCACGTCGTCCTGCACCGACGAGGCGCCCGCGTCCGGCCACAGCGTGACGCCTCCAGCCTCCTGCCCGTAGGGTCCAGGACCCGCCGCGCCCGGCGCCGGATCCCCCGCGAGTCGTGCGGCGCCCTTGGCCGCCGCGTCCTTGACCTTGGTCGCCGTCGAGCCGTAGTTCTTGCCGGTCTTGCGGCCCACCAGCTCGGCGGTCCGGTCGATCGCCGAGTCGATCTTCGAGCGGTTGCCCTGGGCATAACGCCCGGCTTCGACGCGGGCGGTGTCGGCCACCTTGACCGCCTGCTGCCACAACTGCTTCACCTGACGCTTGAGTTCGTCGTCGGCCATGCTGGTCGTCCCTTCTTCGCGATGTCATGTCGGGGTCGCGCGATGGTCGTGTCGGTCGGTGCCGCGGGTGCCACCGCGTCGGTCTGCGTGATACCCAGCTGCGTGATACCCAGCTGTCCCTGCGCCCAAGCCCACCCGGCTCGCGCACCGGTCACTCTCGCGTCAACGGCCCGGCGGGCCGGTCAGTGCCGGCATCTCGAGATCATCGCCGACCGGTTCGGGTCGCGCGCCCGATCGCCCAGGTCAGCCTGCTTGCCACCTCCGCGCAGGACGTGAGACGGTCGTGCGGTGAGTCCACCGCGGACTCCCGGACGAGGGGCGCCGTACCCGGTCAGCGACAAGACGGCCCAGATCGGGTCAGTCATGTCATGGTTCGTGCTCGTCGTCTCCGGCATGTTGGAAGCCGTGTGGGCCACCGCCCTCGGCACGTCCAACGGCCTCTCCCGCCTCGGTCCCACCGTCGTCTTCGTGCTTGCTCTCGTGGCCAGCATGCTCGGCCTCGGCTACGCCATGCGCGAGCTGCCCATCGGCACGTCGTATGCCGTGTGGGTCGGCATCGGCGCGGTGCTCACCCTCGCCTACGCGATGGTCACCGGCGCCGAACCGGTCTCGCTGGGCAAGGTGATCTTCGCCGCGATGATCGTGGGCGGCGTCATCGGCCTCAAACTCAGCCACTGAGGCCGGTTGCCGACGCCGGCAGAGGCACGGTCAGAAGCCGGCAGAGGCACGGTCAGAAAACAACGGCGGTTAGTGCGTCGAGTTCAATGCACTGACCGCCGTTGTTTTTTCGCTTCGCCACGTCGAGTCGCCGCACCCGCCTCGACGGCGTGCGCTCAGGTGTCGCGATGCAGGGGTTCCCCGCCCGCCGGGCGCTCAGGATCACTCCAGGCGACATCGGGGTCGGCCGCCCACTCCCCCTCGACCACCTCGGGGCGCGCCCGCAGGAAGAGGACCGCGCAGATCAGGCCGCCCCAGAGCACAGTGACGGCGACGATCATCATGACGACGGCGGAGGGGTTCATGGCGTGCTCCTGTGGTCCGGGCGGTCGTGGTCGGCAGCATCGGCACGGTCGGGGGCGGCAGGCGGCTCGCGGTGGTCCCCGCGCCCATCGCGGTCGGAGGCGACGCCGGACCGATGCGAGCGGCCTGAGCCGACCGCGTGGTCGGCCCCGTCATAGGGCGGCCACGGCTCGAAGCCGCCGACGTCACGGTGCGCGCGCCACGGCAGCGCGGTCAGCACGACCGACGCGACGACGACGAGCGCGATCGCGCCCCACCCGAAGGTCAGCAGATACCACTGCGGCATGTCCTCATAGCCCTCGGTGGCCAGCGTGATGATGCGCTGGATGAGCATGAACGCCAACACGACCGGCCCCAGCAGGCCGATGAAGAAGAACCACCAGCGGCCCACCTTGAACGTCGACACGGCGTTGAGGTGGAAGCGCAGCTCCTCGCCGCGGCGCAGCACCCACACGACGAGCACAGCCATGGCGACGGCGGAGCCGACGACACCGATGTTGTTCGCCCACTGGTCGACGGTGTCGAGGGCGAGCAATCCGCTGGTCGTGGAGAAGAGCGCCAGCGACAGGATGCCGCAGACGAGCGAGACGCCGACGGCGCTCTGTCGCACGCCGAGACCGAACTTGTCCTGCACCGCGCCCGAGACGACCTGCAGGATCGAGATGATCGACGTGAAGCCGGCCATGACGAGCGCGCCGAAGAAGAGCACCCCGAAGAAGCTGCCACCCGGCATCTGCGCGATGACCGCGGGGAACGTCACGAACGACAGGATCGGGCCGGTGAGCCCCTCGAGCTCCCCGACGCTGGTGCCCTGCTGGTGCGCCATGAAGCCGAGGGTGGCGAACACGCCCACGCCCGCGAGCAGCTCGAACGAGGAGTTCGAGAACGCCACGACGAGACCGGAGCTCGTCATGTTGGCCTTGCGCCGCTGGTAGGAGGAGTAGGTGATCATGATGCCGAACGCGATCGACAGCGAGAAGAAGATCTGCGCGTAGGCCGCGATCCACACCGCCGGGTCGAGCAGCGCCGACCACTTCGGGGTGAAGAGCGCGTCGAGCCCGTCGATCGCGCCGGGCAGCGTCAGCGCCCGCACGACGAGCCCGACGAACGTCACGAGCAGCAGCGGCAGCAGCACGGTGTTGGCGCGCTCCACGCCCTTGGCGACGCCGAGGGCGAGCGTGACGAGCACCGCCACCCACACGAGCACGAGCGGAATCGCGACGGCCGAGACCACCGACGTCGAGATGACCGGGTCACCGACCTGCAGGTAGTCGCTGACGAAGAAGGTCAGCGGATCGGCGCGCCAGCGCAGGTCGAAGGAGAAGACGAAGTAACTCGCCGCCCACGCGATGACCGCCGCGTAGTAGAGCGAGATGAGGAACGCGATCCCGATCTGGAACCAGCCCAGCGGCTCCGCCCCGCGATGCAGCCGCCGGAACGCCAGCGGCGGCGTGCCCCGGAAACGATGCCCGATCGCGTAGTCCAGGAAGAGGATCGGGATGCCCGCGGTGAGCAGAGCGAGCAGATAGGGCACGAGGAAGGCGCCGCCGCCGTTCTCGTAGGCCACCCCCGGAAACCGCCAGATGTTGCCCAGGCCCACCGCCGACCCGATGGCCGCGAGGATGAAGCCGGTCTGGCTCGTCCACTGCTCGCGCTCACCGCTCGGCGCCTGCGACTGCCCACTCGTCATGGCTCTCCTCACTGCCCGACGGCGACGCTGCCGGCGAGCCCTCTCCCTCGACCGGCCACGCTGCCGGTGGAGCCTCCGCTTGACTGCGAGTGAAGCACTCGGGTGGGGAGTCGGCATCTTCGCGGGGCGCGAATGGGGGCGCGGTCGACGCGAAGTGAGCGCCGCGCCTCATCGCCGTCGCACCTCGACGAGGCGGCCCGCGACGCCGCCGCGTCAGGGCCGGCGGCCCACCGACACCTGCGATGCGTCGGTCACCTCGCCGACGAGCTCCTCGAGCACGTCCTCGAGGAAGACCACGCCCGCGACCTGGCCGGACTCGTCGACGACCCGCGCGAGATGGGCGCCGGTGCGCTGCATCTCCTCGAGCACGTCCTCCACCTCGTCGCCGGGCCGCACGAGGCCCAGGGGCCGGATGCGCCGCGGGGGCACGGGCTCGTCGCGCTGCACGTCGTCGGCGTAGAGGATGTCCTTGAGGTGCAGGTAGCCGACGAGCTCGCCGGCCGGGCCGACGACGGGGAAGCGGCTGAAGCCGCGGGTGGCGACCAGTCGCTCTACCTGGGCGGGGGTGACGTCCGGCGGCACCGTGACGAGCGCGTCGGCCGGCACCGCGACGTCGGAGGCGACCCGGTCGCTGAACTCCAGCACTCGCGTCGTCAGGCCGTGCTGCTCGGCCTCGAGCAGGCCCTCGCGGGCCGACTCGATGACGATCTCCTGCACCTCGGCGGCCGTGTAGGCCGAGGTCATCTCGTCCTTCGGCTCGACTCCGAGCAGCCGGACGAAGCCCTTGGCGATCCACTCCAGCGCGGCGATGAGCGGCCGCAGGGCCTTGGTGACCAGCAGCAGCGCGGGCGCGAGCAGCAGCGCGGCGGAGTCGGGGCCGGCGATCGCGATGTTCTTGGGCACCATCTCGCCGAGCACGACGTGCAGATAGACGACGACGAGCAGCGCGAGGACGAGGGCCACCCAGTAGCTGGCCGACTCCCCGACGCCGACGCGATCGAGGACCGGCTCGATGAGGTGGTGCAGCGCGTCCTCCGCGAACGCGCCGAGCAGCACCGAGCAGACCGTGATGCCGAGCTGGGCGCACGCCAGCAGCGACGCGACGTTCTCCAGCGCCTCCAGGCTCATCGCGGCCCGCCGGCTGCCGGCCTCGGCGAGCGGCTCGAGCTGGCTGCGGCGCGCCGCCATGACGGCGAACTCCGCCCCGACGAAGAACGCGTTGCCGGCGAGCAGCAGCACCGACACGACGAGCGCCACGCCCGAGCTCATCGCGGCTCACCCCCGACCGCCCGCTGCCCTCCGGTAGCAGGTTCGCCCGCCCCGGGTGGCCGCTCCCCCGGCCGCGCCTGCGCGGCGCCGGGTTCGGCCGGCCGCGGCAGAGCGCCGGTCGGCGGGTCGCCCGGCCTGCCGTCCCCGGCCCGCGCGGGTCGCGGCAGCGGGTGCACGAGCACGGTCTGCCCCTGCGGCACGGCGCGCCCCGTGGGCCGGGGCTGCTCGTCGAGCGACTGCTCGGCGGGCGTCAGCGGCGTCATCCGCAGCCGTTCGACGCGCCGACCGTCCATCGCCGCCACAGTGATCGACCAGCCGAGCACCTCGGCGCGGTCGCCGACCGTCGGCACGCGCCCGAGCGCGGCCATCATGAAGCCGCCGACGGTCTCGTAGGCCGGCCCGTCCGGCACGGGCACCCCGATGCGGTCGCGCACCTCGTCGGGGCGCCACATGCCCGGCACCGTCCAGCCGCCGCCGGGCAGGCTCGCGCCGCCGGCGATCCTCGGGTCGTGCTCGTCCGCGACCTCGCCGACAAGTTCCTCGATGACGTCCTCGAGCGTGACGACGCCGGAGGTGCCGCCGTATTCGTCGACGACGACGGCGAGCTGGTGGCCGCGCCGCAGCACGAGCAGCAAGGGGTCGAGGCGCATCGTCTCGGGCACGAGGTTGACGGGGGTCATGAGCGCCGACACCGGCACGTCGGTGCGGCGCTCGTGGGGCACGGCGATCGCCTTCTTGACGTGCACGAGCCCGTCGATGTCATCCCAGTCGTCGCCGATGACCGGGAAGCGGGAGTGGCCGGTGCTCCGGGCCAGCTCGATGACGTCGCCGGCGCTGGCCGTGCGCTCGATCGACACGCAGCGCACGCGCGGGGTCATGACGTCGGAGGCGGTGCGGCCGCCGAAGTCGAGCGAGCGGGTGACCCGCAACGCCACGTCCTCGTCGAGGGTGCCGGCCATCGCCGATCGGCGCACGATCGAGGCGAGCTCCTGCGGGGTGCGGGCGGCCGACAGCTCCTCGGTGGGCGTGATGCCGAACGACTCGATGATGGCGTTGGCCGACCCGTTGAGCACGACGATGAGCGGCTTGAAGACGACCCCGAAGGCCTGCACGGGGCCCGCGACGATCTTGGCGGTGCCCATCGGCGCCGAGATGCCGAGGAACTGCGGCACGAGCTCGCCGACCACCATCGAGAACACCGCCGCGAGCACGAGCGCGGCGACCGAGGCCACCGGCTCCCGGCTCGCCTCCGGCACCCCGAGCGCCTCGAGCGGGGTGAGCAGGAGGTAGCCGACGGAGGGGGTGGCGAGGTAGCCGAGCAGAAGCGTCGTCAGCGTGATGCCGACCTGCGCCGCGGACAGCTGCGTCGAGAGCCGCCGCAGGGAGGCGAGCACGGTCTTGGCGGCGCTGTCGCCCTCGTCGACGGCGCGCTGCACGGAGGATCGGTCGAGCGCCACGAGGGAGAACTCCGCCGCGACGAAGAGTGCCGTTCCGAGAGTGAGGAGCACGCCCAGGCCGGTCAGTAGCCACTCGGTCATAGGTTGCCTATGCTACGGGTCCAGCAGCCGTGATCCATCGCCGCATGTAGGCTGGCGAAGAGTACGCGCACGCGGCGTCCGGTGGTCAGCGCGGGGGGTTGTCTGCCGTCGCCGACGACGAGACGAGAGAGGCGTTAGCGCCGTGTCCGAGCAGCAAGCACACCCTGATCCGACGACCGCGTTCGGCCCGAACAAGTGGTTCGTCGACGAGCTCTACGAGCAATACAAGGAAGACAAGGACTCGGTCGACAAGTCGTGGTGGCCCGTCTTCGAACACTACTCATCAGAGCAGGGTGGCAACGGCGCCACCACCGAGGCTGCTGCGTCCGCCCGCACTGTCACCGCGCCCACCCCTGCCGAGCAGCCCCGCGAGAAGGACGAGAAGAAGGCGTCGATGCCGACCGAGACCAAGCCCGCTCGCCCGTCGTCCGCACACTCTTCTGGGCAGTCGAAGGCGGGTGGCGCGGGGCCGCACAACCCGGCCGAGAGCCGCGGTCAGAGCCCGACCAAGGACGTGTCGGGCGCCAAGCGCGGCGGCGACGAGCAGCGGGGACGCACCACCGTCGGCGCCGAGTCCGCCGCGGCGAACGCTGCGGTGCGCGAGACGAGCCCGGCCGAGCCGATGCCCGGCGGGCGCCCGGGCCACGAGCCCAAGAGCCGCCAGATGCCCAAGCCGCGTGACACGCCGGCGCTGAAGTCAGCCTCCGAGACCGACGAGGAGAAGGTGCGCCCGCTCAAGGGCCCGGCGGCCCGCATCGTCGCCAACATGGACGCGAGCCTGACCGTGCCCACCGCCACGAGCGTGCGCGCCGTGCCGGCCAAGGCGCTCATCGAGAACCGCACGGCGATCAACGCCCACCTGCGCCGCAACCGAGGCGGCAAGGTGAGCTTCACGCACATCATCGGCTACGCCATCGTCAAGGCGCTCATGGCGATGCCCGACATGAACGCCTCGTTCGCCGAGAAGGACGGCAAGCCCGTCGTCGTGCAGCCCGCGCACATCAACTTCGGCCTCGCGATCGACCTGCCCAAGTCCGACGGCACCCGGTCGCTCGTCGTGCCCTCGATCAAGGCCGCCGAGCAGCTGGACTTCTTCGGCTTCTGGAACGCCTACGAGGAGATCGTTCGCAAGGCCCGCGGCAACAAGCTGACGATGGACGACTTCGTCGGCACAACGATCTCGCTGACCAACCCCGGCACCATCGGCACCGTGCACTCCGTGCCGCGGCTCATGAAGGGCCAGGGCGCCATCGTCGGCGTCGGCGCCATGCAATACCCCGCGGAGTGGCAGGGCGCCGCGGCCGAGACCATCGCCCGGCAGGGCATCAGCAAGATCATGACGCTGACCTCGACCTACGACCACCGCATCATCCAGGGCGCGACCTCCGGCGAGTTCCTGCGCATCATCCACCAGCTGCTGCTCGGCGAGGACGACTTCTACGACGAGATCTACGAGTCGCTGCGCATCCCCTACGAGCCGATCCGCTGGAGCCAGGACGTCTCGGCGACGCACGACGACGACCTGTCCAAGACCGTGCGCGTGCAGAAGCTCATCCACGCCTACCGCGTGCGCGGCCACCTCCTCGCCGACACCGACCCGCTGGAGTATCGCCAGCGCCGGCACCCCGACCTGCAGTTGAGCACCCACGGTCTGACGATCTGGGACCTCGACCGCGAGTTCGCGACCGGCGGCTTCGGCGGCTCGCCGATGTCGACGCTGCGCGACATCCTCGAGCGGCTGCACTCCGCCTACTGCCGCACGATCGGCTCGGAGTTCATGCACATCCAGGACCCGGAGCAGCGCGAATGGCTGCAGGACCACCTCGAGGTGCCGCAGCCCCGGGTGCCGCGTGACGAGCAGATGCGCATCCTGCGCCGCCTCAACGCGGCCGAGGCCTTCGAGACGTTCTTGCAGACGAAGTTCGTGGGGCAGAAGCGGTTCAGCCTCGAGGGCGGCGAGTCGGTCATCGCGATGCTCGACCAGATCCTGCAGTCGTCGGCCAAGGAGCACCTCGACGAGGTCTGTATCGGCATGCCCCACCGCGGCCGCCTCAACGTGCTCGCCAACATCGCGGGCAAGTCCTACGGGCAGATCTTCCGCGAGTTCGAGGGCGCCTACGACCCGGGCAGCGTGCAGGGCTCCGGCGACGTCAAGTACCACCTGGGCACCGAGGGCAAATACACGACGGAGGACGGCGAGGCCTCGACGAAGGTCTACCTCGTTGCCAACCCCAGCCACCTCGAGGCCGTCGACCCGGTCCTCGAGGGCATCGTGCGGGCCAAGCAGGACCGGCTCGACATGCACGGCGAGGCGTTCCCGGTGCTGCCCGTGCTGCTGCACGGCGACGCGGCCTTCGCGGGCCAGGGCGTCGTGCTCGAGACGTTGCAGCTGAGCCAGCTGCGCGGTTACCGCACCGGCGGCACGATCCACATCATCGTCAACAACCAGGTGGGCTTCACGACCGCGCCCTCCTCGTCGCGCTCCTCGGTCTACTCCTCCGATCTCGCGCGCACGATCCAGGCGCCGATCTTCCACGTCAACGGCGACGACCCCGAGGCCGTCGTGCGGGTCGGGCAGATCGCCTACGACTTCCGGCAGGCGTTCGCCAAGGACGTCGTCATCGACATGGTGTGCTACCGCCGCCGCGGCCACAACGAGGGCGACGACCCGTCGATGACGCAGCCGCTCATGTATCACCTCATCGAGGCCAAGCGCTCGGTCCGCAAGCTCTACACGGAGGCCCTCATCGGTCGTGGCGACATCACGACCGAAGACGCCGACAGCGCGATGCGCGACTACCAGAAGCGCCTCGAGCAGGTCTTCGTCGAGACCAAGGACGCGCTGCGCAAGAAGGAGACGAGCGGAGCCGAGTCCGCCGGCCTCGAGCGGCCGCACGCCCAGCAGGCCGACGACCACACCCCCGACCGGGCCGACGAGGAGACCGCGATCTCCACCGACGTGCTGCACCGCCTCGGCGACGTGTGGACCTCGTGGCCGGAGGACTTCGAGGTCCACCCCAAGCTGCGCAAGATGCTGGAGAACCGGCGCAAGATGACCCGCGACGGCGGCGTCGACTGGGCCACCGGCGAGCTGCTGGCCTTCGGCTCGCTGCTCGTCGAGGGCACGCCGGTGCGGCTCGCCGGCCAGGACAGCCGGCGCGGCACGTTCACCCAGCGGCACGCGGTGCTCATCGACCGGCAGACCGCGGAGGAGTGGACCCCGCTGCTCTACCTGGGCAACCAGGCGCGGTTCATGGTCTACGACTCGCTGCTGTCCGAGTTCGCGGCGCTCGGCTTCGAATACGGCTACTCCGTCGAGCGGCCCGAGGCGCTCGTCATGTGGGAGGCGCAGTTCGGCGACTTCGCCAACGGCGCGCAGTCGATCATCGACGAGTTCATCTCCAGCTCGGAGCAGAAGTGGAGCCAGCGCAGCTCGGTGACGCTGCTGCTGCCGCACGGCTACGAGGGTCAGGGGCCCGACCACAGCTCGGCGCGCATCGAGCGCTACCTGCAGCTGTGCGCGCAGGACAACATGATCGTCGCGCACCCCTCGACGCCCGCCAGCCACTTCCACCTGCTGCGCCGGCAGGCGTACGCGCGGCCCCGCAAGCCGCTCGTCGTCTTCACGCCCAAGCAGCTGCTGCGGCTCAAGGCGGCGACGAGCCCGGTCGAGGCGTTCACGCACGGCCGCTTCGAGCCGGTGCTGCCCGACCGCACGCAGCCCGACCCCGCGAAGGTGACCCGCGTCATCATCGCCTCGGGCCGCGTCGTCTACGACCTCGAGGCCTACCGGGCCAAGCAGGGCGACGAGGCGACCGCGATCATCCGGCTCGAGCAGTACTACCCCCTGCCCGCGGGTGAGATCGCGCGCGAGGTCGCGAAGTACCCCGATGCCGATCTCGTGTGGGTGCAGGACGAGCCGCGCAACCAGGGCGGCTGGCCGTTCCTCGCGCTCAACCTGCCCGCGCAGCTTGCCGCCCGCGGCGAGAACCGCCCGCTCACGGTCGTCTCGCGCCCGGAGTCGGCGGCGCCGTCGACCGGGTCGAGCAAGGTCCACGCCGCCCAGCAGGAGGAGCTCGTGACGTCCGCGTTCGCGCGCTGACGATCCGCGTTCAGGCGCTGATGCCGCGCTCCCTCGGTGCGATCACCGCCGCTGCCGCCACGACGGTCGCGGCGGTGATCGCTGTCTGGGCCCAGAGCGTCGAGGCGGGCAGCGAGCCCGCGCCGTCGAGGAGTCGAGGGCGGACAGGGGCAGCGCGCGCGCAGACCGCCGGCCAGGCGCTGCCGAAGAAGGCGACGATGTGACGGGATTCCACCCGCCCCGCGATCTCCGCGCCTCGCGGCGTGCCGTGCGTGCGCGGGCCGAGCTCCCTGGTAGGGCAGAATGACTGGTGTGTACTTCACGGATCGCGGCATCGAGGAGCTGGAGCAGCGGCGCGGCGACGAGGAGGTCACGCTCGACTGGCTCGCGCAGCAGCTACGCACCTTCGTGGATCTCAACCCCGAGTTCGAGACCCCGATCGAGCGGCTGGCTACCTGGCTGGCCCGACTGGACGACGACGAGGACTGATCACGCGTGAGCAATGACGGCTACGGGAGCGACGAGTACGCGCAGGAGTACTCGGACGATACCGATATCCCGACCCACTTCACTCCGAGCGCGGAGTCGATGGTGCACGACGGGCCGCGCGACGTCGGCATCGTCTTCATCGGTGACTCGTTCGTGGCCGGCTACGGCGACCCGAAGGGGCACGGATGGGTGTCGCGGGTCGTCGGCCGCACCCACCATCCCGATCTCGACCTCACCGCCTACAACATCGGGGTGCGGGGCGACTCGTCGGCCGACGTGCTCGCCCGCTGGCGCACCGAAGGGCTGCTGCGCTGGAAGGACCGCCGCGAGCGGCGGCTCGTCGTCGCCGTCGGACAGGCCGACCTCACGCAGGGCCTGACGACGGCCCGCTCGCGCCTCAACCTGGCCAACGTGCTCGACGACGCGACCGCGCGCGGCATCTCGCCCTTCGTCGTCGGGCCGCCGCCGACCCTCGACGCCGAGGTCAACGAGCGCCTCGAGATCGTCGTCGAGGCGCAGGCCGACGTCTGCTCGCGGCGCTCGATCCCCTTCGTCGACTGCTTCTATCCCCTGAGCGAGCACGACCAGTGGATCACCGAGCTGTCCGCCTCGCGCGACGGTCGCCACCCGGGGCAGGCGGGCTACGGGCTGCTCGCGTGGCTGGTGCTGCACGGCGGCTGGGAGAACTGGCTGCACATCGCCCCCTGAGAGTGGGCGGACGACCTGACGAGAGGGCCGTGGCGGGATGCCGCGGCCCTCTCGTCATGGCGCTTGCGAGCTCGTGGCGGCCTCTTGCCGACCCCCTGAACGCGATATATCGTGAGTCTCGACAACTTGCGATATATCGCGAAGGGGAGCTCGTCATGGACCAGACCTGGCAGATCGACCAACCGCAGGCCATCGAGGTCGGCGGCCTCGGCGACCCGGTGCAGCACGTCTCCGTCGTGCTCGTCTCGGGTCGCATCGACGTCGTCGCCCACGGCGACCGCGTCGGGGTGCGCTGCGACGTGCGGGAGGTGTCCGGCCGGCCGCTGACGGCCTCCTTCGCGGCGGGGACGCTGCGCCTGGAGCACCACAAGGAGTCGGGCGGGCAGCTGCTCGACATCGTCAAGGGCTTCCTCGCCGGCGGTCGCAACGCCTCGACGCGCGTGACGCTCACCGTGCCCACGGGAACGCGCGTGACGATCAACACCGTCGGGGCGGACGTGCTCGTCGGGGGCCTCGACGGTGACGTCGCGATCAACACGGTCTCCGGGGCCATCAGCCTGTCGCGGCTCGGCGGGCGGGTCGACGTCAAGACCGTGAGCAGCTCGATCGACGCCAGCGGCCTGCGCGGCGAACTCAAGAGCAAGTCGGTGTCGGGTCGCCTCACGGTCGATGAATCCGCGCTGCGTTCGGCCAAGCTCGGCACGGTGTCGGGGCCGATCCTGCTCGACCTCGTCGGGGACTCCGGGCTGGTGACCGCCACCGGGGTGTCGGGCGACCTCACGGTGCGCATCCCGCGGCACAGCGGTTATGACGTGTCGGCCGGCTCGCAGACCGGGCACGTCGTCGTCGACGGGCAGACGCTCTCGGGTGGCTCCGAGGGCGACAAGGGCGGCCACCGGGCGGAGGGCGATCGCGCGTTCGCGATGAAGCTGCGGTCGGTGTCGGGCAACGTCGTCGTGCTGCGCGACGGCGACGGCGGACAGGCGTCGGCGTCGCCGTTCGGCGGGGGCGTCGACATCGGCGACGTGCAGGACGTGCGGCCCGGCGAGCGGGCGAACGGCGGCAACGCGTCGTGGCCGACGTCGGCCACCAGCCCGGGCGACGCTGCCGGCGACTCCGGGGCGGCGCCGGGTGCCGCGGCCAGGGGTGACCTCTGATGGGCCCGGTGTTCGGACACGGTCAACTGCGGCTCTACCTGCTCGCGGTGCTGGAGGCCGGGCCGCGCAGCGGCTACGACGTCATCCGGGGCCTGGAGGATCGTTTCGGCGGGCTGTACTCCCCCAGTGCCGGCACCGTCTATCCGCGGCTGGCCAAGCTCGAGGAAGAGGGGCTGGTGACGCGCAGCGACGAGGGGCGGCGCTCGCTCTACTCGTTGACGGCGGCGGGGCAGGCCGAGCTCGACGGGCGCCGGGCCGAACTCAGCGAGCTGGAGCTGAGTCTCGACGAGTCCGCCCAGCGGCTCGCCGAGCAGATGCGCGAGCGGGTGCGCAGCGGCACGGCCGACGTGCGCGCTCGCCTCGAGGAGGCCGCCCGGCAGGCGCGGGCCCGCGCGCGGGAGAGCGCCGCGTACGGTGCGGGCGAGGGTGTCCTCGGGGGCGAGGATGCCGGCCGGCCCGAGGGCGCGGCCGGTCACGGCGGGTCGTGGGCCGGTCCCGCCGGCGCCTGGGGTCGACCGACGAGCGGGGGGCCGGGGCCGTTCGTGCCGCCGGGCTTCGGCACCGGGTTCCCCTTCGGCCAGGGGACCCCGGACTGGTCGAGCGTCGCGCGCTGGCTCGGCGAGATGGGCTTCACCCCGCCGACGGGCGCGCCGCGACCGGCGGATCCTCGGGGGCCGCAGGCCGGTGCGGGTCGGGGATCGGCGTCGAGCGCGGGCGCGGGCTCGAGCGCGGACGCGGGCTCGAGCGCGGACGCGGGCGCGGGTTCAGGCTCCGGCGAGGATTCGAGTGCCGCTCACCGGGAGGGTGTGCCGCCGCGTCGCGGCGCGCGCGACGTGTGGGCTCAGGCCACCGACACCGTCGACGAGGCCGCGACCGCCCGCGCGCAGGACACCGCCGCCCCGGGCGCGGGCCCCCGGACATCGGCCCGGGACACCGGCACGGGCTGGCCCGGCGCCGAAGGTGACTCTCAGCGAGCCGAGCCGGCCGTGCCCGCCCACGGGATGCCCACGGTCGGTCCCGCAGGGGATCGGTATGCCACGGGGTACGACGACACGGGTCACGACGACCTGGGTTACGGCGACATGGGTCACGGCGACATGGGTCACGGCGAGGGGCAGAGCCGGGCGGGGAGCGGCGGTCGACGTCCCCCCGGCTGGGAGGATCTCGTCGGCGGGGCGATCCCGGACGCGGAGCAGCTCCGCGAGATCGGCCAGATCATTCGCGACGCCTCCGCCCGCATCCAGGTGGTGCTCTCCCGCACCGAGCGCCGCGGCGGTCGCCCCGATTCCGCCGCGGGCGAGGCCGGCGCGCATCCCCCCGAGGAGCCCTGACGGGCGCTGCGCCCCGGACAGCAGGTGCACGTGGACCCGCGGACGAGGGTCCACGCAGGCACTCACACGCTCACTGACACGCACACGCACACGCCTCCGGTCGTCACGGCCCCCGTCATGGCGATCGTCGTCACATGTCGCCGCACCCGTGCGTGCCCGTGGTCGCCGGGTGCCGGTCCTGGGCCGCCGGCACGCACAAAGGGCTCCAACGTCGTACATCAACCGGCGGTTTACCCTTGGCGACGCCGCATCTGCGCTGGTCGCGTCGGGGCGCCGGCGCGTCCGGCCGGTTGATGTACGACGTTGCAGCCTGTGACCCGGCCCGCTCGAGGCGCGCCGGGCGGCGCTGCGCCCGCGCCGACCGTCTCGGGCGAGGAAGCGGTCGGCAGCAGGGCCTCGGTCGGGCACGGTCGGAGCGGCAGCCCGGTCCTCGGTCGGGCTCGGTCGGGCTCGTCGGGCTCGGTCGGGGCGGCGCGCGTCGACCGAGCCCGAGCTCGCTCAGGCGGTGAGCGCGACCTTGCCGAAGGCCTCGCCGGAGTTGAGGCGCTCGAAGGCGCTGCGGGCGTCGGGGAGCGCGAAGGTCGAGTCGATGACGGGCTCGATGCCGGCGGACTGCACGAGGCGGGACAGTCGTTCGAGCTCGACGCTGGTGCCCATGGTCGAACCGACGACGCGCAGCTGGCGGAAGAAGATCTTCGTCAGCTCCGCCTTCGTCGGTGCGTCGCCGCTGGTCGCGCCGGCGATGACGATCGTGCCACCGGGGCGCAGCACGTTGACCGAGTGCGACCACGTGGCGGCGCCGACGGTCTCGATGACCGCGTCGACCTTCTCGGGCAGGCGCGCGCCGGACTCGAAGACCGCCTCGGCGCCCAGCTCCAGCGCCCGCGCACGCTTCTGCTCGTCGCGGCCCGTCACCCAGACGCGCAGCCCCGCGGCCGCCCCCAGCTGGATGCAGGCGGTCGCGACGCCGCCGCCGGCGCCCTGCACGAGCACGAGGCCGCCGGGGTCGACGTCGGCGTTGGTGAACAACATCCGGTAGGCGGTGAGCCACGCGGTCGGCAGGCTCGCCGCGGTCTGCCACGACATGCCCTCCGGCTTCGGCACGAGATTGCCCGCCGGCACGACGAACCGCTCGCTGAACGTGCCCTGGTGCACCTCGGAGAGCAGGCTTCGCCGCGGGTCGAGGGTCTCGTCGCCGCGCCAGGTCGGCGAGGCGATGACCGAGTGGACGATGACCTCGGAGCCGTCCGGCCCGATGCCGGCCGCGTCGCAGCCGAGGATCATCGGCAGTCGGTCCTCCGGCAGCCCGACACCCTGCAGGGACCACAGGTCGTGGTGGTTGAGCGTCGCGGCCCGCAGCTCGACCTCGACCCAGCCCTCCTGGGGGGTCGGATCGGGCCGCTCGCCGACGACGAGGCCGGACAGCGGATCGGTGCGGGAGATGGACTCTGCGTAGACGGCGAGCATGCCCCGACCCTAGTGCCGGGCGGCGGCGACCGCAGCTGTCCGAGGGCCCGTCGGGGTCCGCCGGGGTCGATCCCCGACGGGGTCGATCTGGGCAGGCCCCGGCACGGCCGGCACGATCCCGACCGGCCGCAGCCCCGCCCCCGGGGGAACCGCCCTCGACGTGAATTGCCGTCGATCGAGCCGGCGCTGCGCCGCAATCCGCTTGCGGCAGCATCACAGCGACGACAGGTAAACTGACGCTCGGCTCGAATCGGGGGAACGGATGCGGGCCGACGACACCGCGCGGGGCACACCGGACGGGCGCGGTGACCACGTGACCACAGATCGCCATGACGGCTGCCCTGGCGACCGGGAGGGGTTTGAGTGCGCGCGCTGCTGCGTTCGGAGTCGAGGCCGCCGCGACGATCGGGGCGTCGGTCCGCGCCGGCGGCGACGCACCTCGCCTGGCCGCTCGTCGACGCCCTCATCTGGGTGTGCGCGGTCTTCGGCGCGGTATGGCTGCGCTACGACTTTCGCGTCGACCTGCTGCTGAGCCGGGGCACTCTGGCCTGCGCGCTGTTGTGCGCCGCCCTGCAACTCCTCGCCGGCCGCCTCGTCGGCCCCTATGCGGTGCGGCACCGCCGCGGGTCGCTGGAGGAGGTGGCGGACCTCGCCCGCTCGACGGTCTGCGTCGCCGTGCCGCTTCTCGTCGTCACGCTCGTCGTCTATCCTCCGCCGGTGCCGCGCTCGACAGCGGTCGTCAGCGGCATGCTGGCCCTTCTGGCGATGCTGGCCTGCCGGTTTGTCGCGCGGGCGCGGGACACGCGGCAGGCCCGCAACCGCGAGGGCGGGCGGCGCGCCCTCGTCTTCGGGGCCGGCAACGCGGGCTCCCGGCTCGTGCGGGGGCTGCTCGGCGAGGACGACGGCGGCGTCACGCCTGTCGGGCTCCTCGACGACGATCCGACGAAGGCCAGGCTGCGCATCGAGGGGGTCAAGGTGCTGGGCCGCCGCGACGACCTGGCGCGGGTCGCCCAGGAGACGGAGGCCGAGCTGCTCGTGCTGGCGGCCCCCACGGCCGACGCGGCGGTGCTGCGCGAGCTGTCGGAGGCCGCGACCGCCGCCGGTCTGCCGGTCAAGGTGCTGCCGAGCATGAGCGATGTCGTCGGAGCGAGCCCCACGTCCGGTGACCTGCGAGACCTCGACCTCACCGACATCCTCGGCCGCACCCCTGTGCAGCTCGACACCCAGCTCGTCGCCGACCACATCGCCGGTCGGCGGGTGCTCGTCACCGGCGCCGGCGGCTCGATCGGCTCCGAGCTGTGCCGACAGATCGCCCGGTTCGATCCCTCGCGCCTCTACCTGCTCGATCGCGACGAGTCCGGCCTGCAGGCCACCCAGATGTCACTCACCGGGCACGGTCTGCTCGACAGCGACGACATCGTGCTCGCCGACATCCGCGACGCCGCCCGCATCGAGGCGATCATGACGGCGACGCGCCCCGACATCGTCTTCCACGCCGCCGCCCTCAAGCACCTGCCACTCCTCGAGGCGCACCCGGGTGAGGCGTGGGCCACCAACGTGCTGGGCACCGCCACGGTGCTCGACGCGGCGGCACGGGCCGGGGTCGGCACGTTCGTCAACGTCTCGACCGACAAGGCCGCCGATCCGACCTCGGTGCTCGGCATGAGCAAGCGCCTCGGCGAGCAGCTCACGGCCCACTACGCGGCGACGCAGATCGGCCGCTACGTCAGCGTGCGATTCGGCAATGTGCTCGGCTCGCGGGGCTCGGTGCTGCACGCGTTCACGGCGCAGATCGAGCGGGGCGGCCCGGTCACCGTGACTCACCCGGACGTGCAGCGCTACTTCATGCTCATCCCCGAGGCCTGCCAGCTCGTGCTGCAGGCGTCGGCCATCGGCCAGGACGGCGAGGTCATGGTGCTCGAGATGGGCGAGCAGGTGCGCATCGCCGATGTCGCGCGCACGCTCATCCGCATCTCGGGGCGGCCCGACGTCGAGATCGTCTTCACCGGCCTGCGCCCCGGCGAGAAGCTCGCCGAGGAGCTGTTCGGCGTCGACGAGGCCCGCCGCACCACCGGCCATCCCCTCATCGACAGCGTCAGCGTGCCCCCGATCGACCCCGCCACCCTCGAAGGGCACCCCGCGCACACCAAGCAGCGGGTGCTGCAGCAGCTCCAGGAGACCGTGACCCGAGCGGTCGAGACCGATCCGTTCGGCGAGCCGCCGCCGCGCACGCCGTCACCCGGTCAGCACCGCGCGGACCGTCGCCGCGAGGACGGCAAGGTCTGAGCGCAGCGAGATCCCGCGCGCGTAGTCGGCATACATGGCGACCTTGCGCGGCAGGATGTGCCCGACGTAGTGCGCCTCCGGGTCGGCTGCGGCGGCGAGCTCCTCGCCCTCACGCCGGTAGGCGACGCTCGCCGGGTCGGTGAGGCCCGGCCGCACCGACAGGATGAGGGGCCGCACCGCCGGGTCCCACAGCGCGACGTAGCGGGGCAGCTCCGGCCGCGGCCCCACCAGGCTCATGTCGCCGCGCAGGATGTTGACCAGCTGCGGCAGCTCGTCGAGCTTCGTCGCGCGCAACACGCGGCCGACGCGGGTGATGCGCGGGTCATCCGAGCCGGTGACGTCGGAGGCCGCCCGCGGGGGCACACTCTCGTGTGTGATCGGAGCGACCTCCATCGTGCGGAACTTGTAGATGGTGAAGGGCACTCCACCCAGCCCCACCCGGGTCTGCCGGAAGAGCGCCGGTCCCGGGGAGTCCGCGACGACCGCGGCTGCCACGAGCGCCTGGACGGGCGCGCTGAGCACGAGCCCCACGCCGGCGACGACGACGTCGAAGGCGCGCTTGCCGCGATAGCCGGGGGCAGCTTCGCGCCCGCCCGGCCCTGACGGGCGAGGCGCGCGCTGCGCGGCCCCGCCGGACGCCCTGCGCTCAGCGGCCACCGAGCAGCCCCCGGACGACCTCGATGACGCGCGCCACCTGGGCGTCGGTCATGCCGGAGAAGATCGGCAGGCTGACGACCCGCGCACACGCCTCGTCCGCGACGGGATAGGCGTCCGGCCCGGCGGCGAACTGCTCGCGCCAGTAGGGGTGTCGGTGCAGCGGGATGAAGTGCACGCTCGTGCCGACCCCGGCGGCGCGCATGGCCTCGATGAAGGCGTCCCGCTCCAGCGGCGCCTCGTCGTGCAGCCGCAGCACGTAGAGGTGCCAGGCGTGCCCGGACGCCTCGCGGCCCGGGTCGAGCGGGGCACTCGGCCCGCCAGCGGGCAGGCGGACGGGCAGGTCCGCGAAGGCCTCGTCATACCGATCCCGGACGCGGCGGCGGGCCTGCCGCATCGCGACCGCGCGGCGCAGCTGCACCCGCCCCATGGCCGCCGCCGGATCGGTGAGGTTGTATTTGAAGCCCGGCGCGACGACCTCGTAGGCCCACGTCGGCACGCCGTCCGCCCGTCGGGTCGCGGCGGCGCTGTAACGGTCGAAGACGTCGCGGCTGATGCCGTGCAGGCGCATCGTCCGCGCCCGGCGGGCCAGCGCCGCGTCGTGGGTGAGCAGCATGCCACCCTCGCCGGTCGTCATCGTCTTGGTCGCGTAGAAGCTGAAGACGACCGCGTCGGAGTCGCCGATGCCGATGGGCACACCTGCCGAGGTGACAGGAAAGGCATGCGCGGCGTCCTCGACGACGGCGAGGTGGTGGGCCGCCGCCAGCGCCCGCAACCCCTCGCGGGAGACCGGCAGGCCCGCGAAGTGCACGGGGATGATCGCGCGGGTGCGCTTCGTCACCGCCCGCGCAGCGGCCGCGAGGTCGAGGTTGAGGGTGTCGGGGTCGACGTCGACGATGACCGGCGTCGCGCCGACATAGCGCACGACCTCGGCGGTCGCGGTGAACGTCCAGGTCGGCACGATGACCTCGTCGCCCGGACCGAGCCGCAGGGCCTCGAGCGCGAGGTGCAGGCCGGCGGTCGCGGAGTTGACGGCGACCGCGTGCAGCGGACCGTAGTCGGTGCGCGGCGCCTGCCCAGGGGGGCTCGCGTTGGCTCGTGCGTCGGCTGGTGCGTCGGCTCGGTGCACGGCGCTCGTCGCGTCGCCCGGTAGGCCCGCGAACCCATCGGCCAGGGCAGCGGCGAACTCCGCCTCGAAGGCCGCGGCGTTCGGTCCGGTCGTCAGCCAGCCGCCGCGCAGGGTCTCGACCACGGCGGCGATTTCGTCCTCACCGATGTCCGGGGGCGCGAAAGGCACGACGTCACAAGGAAGTTCGGGCACGGTCGGTACGATATGACGTACTGACGAGCAACGAGGAGAGGCGCGTGCGGCTGGGTCTGCTGACACAGTGGTTCGATCCCGAACCCGGACCCGCGGCCCTCCCCGGAGTGCTGGCGCGGGGCCTGGCGCGGCGCGGCCACGACGTGCGCGTGCTCACGGGCTACCCCAACTATCCGAGCGGGCGGCTCGCGCCGGGCTATCGGATGCGCGCCCGGGAACTCGAGCCGGCGCGCGGGCCCGACGGACTGCGCGTGTGCCGGGTCGCCCTCTATCCCAGCCACGACGCCTCGCCCGTGCGCCGGCTCGCGAACTACGCCTCGTTCGGCGCCTCCGCGGTGGCCCTCGGCGGGCCCGCGCTGCGCGACCTCGACGCGCTGTGGGTCAACTACTCCCCGATCACCGTCGCGCCCGCGATGTGGCGGGCGCGCTACCTGCACGGCGTGCCGCTCGTCGTGCACGTCGGCGACCTGTGGCCGGACACGGTGTGGGCCAGCGGGTTCGCGCCGACGTCATCGCCGGACGAGCGGCGCGACGACGAGACGGTCGCCGACCGCGCGCGTCGCACGCTGCGCGCCGGCCTCGCCACCGGCACGCGTCGGGCGCTCGACGCCTGGTGCGGCGCGATGTACGCCTCCGCCGAGCGGGTCACCTACATCTCCCCCGGGGTGCACGACGTGCTGCGGGCGCGCGGCGTGCCGGCGGCGCGGCTCGACTACGCGCCCATGTGGGCCGACGAGGCGACGTTCCGGCCGGCCGACGACGCGGTGCGCGCGGCTGCCCGGGCGTGGCGCAGCCGGCACGGGCTCGCCCCCGACGACGTCGTCGTGCTCTATGCCGGGGCGCTCGGCCGGGCGCAGGGCCTGCACACCCTCATCGAGGCCGCGTCGCTGGCCGGCGAGCGCCTGCATCGGGCATCGTCGCCGAGCGCCGCCGGCGACTCGGGTGGCCATGGCGGGGTGCGGCTGCGGGTCGTCATCGCGGGCTCGGGGGTCGCCGAACCGGAGCTGCGCGACCTCGCGCGCATCTCGTCCGCCTCCTGCTCGGCACAGGAGACTGTGCGCTTCGTCGGGCGGGTGGACCAATCCCGGATGCCGGAGCTCATGGCCGCGGCCGACGCCTGCTACATCGGGCTCAACGACGACCCGCTGGCCCGGATGACGATGCCGAGCAAGACGCAGGCCACGATGGCGGCGGCCCGCCCGATCGTCGTGGCCGCCGACGGAGACGTCGCGCGGGTCGTCGTCGAGGCCGGCGCCGGCTGGGCGACCGGCTCGGCCGACGTGCCCGGCCTGGCGCGAATCCTGGTGCGACTGTGCGAGAGTGACCGAGCCGAGCGGGAGGCGCGGGGGTGGGCCGGGCGCTCCTACTACGAGCGGAGGTTCGCCGTGGCCCGCGCCGTGGACCGCGTGGAGCAGCACCTCGCCGACGCGGCCCGCCGAAGGCCCCAGCCACCGAGAGGACATCTGACGTGAGCGCGACCGACGTGAGCGCATCGGGCGCCCCGGCCCTGGCGGAGCAGGACGACCTGCGCGGGGCGGTCGTCGCGATCACCGGGGGCACCGGTTCGTTCGGTTCGACGATGGCCCGCCATCTGCTGAGCAAGGACGTCGCCGCCGTGCACGTGCTCTCCCGCGACGAGGCCAAGCAGCACGACATGCGGGTGGCCTTCGCCGACCCGCGGCTGCGCTTCTTCCTCGGCGACGTGCGCGACCGGGAGAGCGTGGCCGCGGCCTTCGTCGGGGCCGACCACGCCTTCCACGCCGCGGCGCTCAAACAGGTGCCGAGCTGCGAGTTCTTCCCCCTGCAGGCCGTGCAGACCAACGTGCTCGGCAGCCACAACGTCATCGAGGCGGCGCACGCGGCTCGGCTGCGCTCGCTCGTCTGCCTCTCGACCGACAAGGCCGTGCACCCCATCAACGCGATGGGACAGAGCAAGGCGCTCATGGAGAAGACCGCCCAGGCCTTCGCCCGCCAGCACCCCGAGTCCCCCACGGTCGTGTCGATCACCCGCTACGGCAACGTCATGTATTCGCGGGGATCGGTCATCCCGCTCTTCGTCGAGCAGATCCGCTCCGGCCGGCCGCTGACACTCACCGACCCGACGATGACGCGTTTCCTCATGTCGCTGCTGGAGTCGGTCGACCTCGTCGAGCACGCCTTCACGCACGCCAGGCCCGGGGACCTCTTCGTGCGCAAGGCGCCGGCCTGCACCATGGAGACGCTCGCGCGGGCCGTCGCGACGCTGCTCGGCGCGCCCGACCACCCGATGCAGGTCATCGGCACGCGGCACGGTGAGAAGCTGCACGAGACCCTGCTCTCGCGCGAGGAGATGGCCTTCGCACGCGACGAGGGTGACTACTTCCGGGTGCCCGTCGACGCGCGATCGATGGAGTATTCGCTGTATTTCGAGCAGGGCGACTCGCGGGTCGACCGCGAGGCCGACTACACGTCACAGAACACTGTGCAGATGGACGTCGCGCAGACCGCGGCGCTGCTGCGCACGCTGCCGGAGTTCGCCGGGGTGGCCACGTGAGCCAGGGCTGCCCCGACACAGGCACGACCCGCACGACGTATGTCGTGACCGGCGCGGCCGGCTTCCTCGGCTGGCACACGCGGGCGCGGCTCGCGCTCGACCCCGGCGCGCGCGTCGTGCCGGTCGGGCGGCCCGAGTGGACGCCCGACGGCCTGGACGCTGCACTGACGGGTGGAGCGACCACGGCTGGAGCGACCACGGGTGGAGGCGGTTCTGCTGCCGACGTCGTGCTGCACGTGGCCGGGATCAACCGCGGCAGCGACGACGAGCTCGAGGCCGGCAACGTCGCGCTGGCCGCCGAGCTCGTCGCGGCGCTGGAGCGCACCGGCGCGCGGCCCACCGTCGTCGTCGCGGGCAGCAACTACGCCGACGGCGACCACCCGGGGTGTGACACCCCCTACGGGAGGGGGAAGCGAGGCGCTGGCGAGCTCCTGCGGGCGTGGGGCGAGCGGGTCGGGGCTCGGGTCACCGAGATTCGCTTTCCCGGGCTCTTCGGTGAGCACGGCAGGCCGGACTACAACTCGTTCGTGGCCACGTTCGCCCACCGCGTCGCGACCGGGGGACAGCCGCAGGTCGTCGGCGACCGCGAACTGCCGCTCATCGCCGTGCAGGACGCCGTGGCGATGCTGCTCGACGCCGCGTCGGGGGGCGGAGCGGGCGATCCTGGCGTGCCGCGCGTTCTGCGCCCGGAGGGCCATCGGGTCGCGATCTCGGCCGTCGCGGCGCGGCTGCGGGAGCTGCACGACTGCTACGCGCCGGCGGGCGACATCCCCGACCTGCGCGGGCCCTTCGACATCGCGCTCTTCAACACGCTGCGGGCCGCGCTGTGGCAGGCCAACGGCACGACCGTGTTCTCCCCGACCGCGCACCGCGACGAGCGCGGCAGCCTCGTCGAGACGATCCGCGTGCACGACGGCGGCGGGCAGGCGTTCCTGTCGACGACCAACCCCGGGCACGTGCGCGGCAACCACGTGCACCTGCACAAGATCGAGCGGTTCTGCGTCGTCGGCGGCCGCGGCCTCATCCGGCTGCGACGGGTGCTCACCGAGGACGTCGTCGAGATCCCCGTGTGCGGCGAGCAGCCGACGATCGTCGACATGCCGACGCTGTGGACGCACTCGATCACCAACGTCGGCGACGAGCCGCTCGTGACGTTCTTCTGGGTCGACGAGTTGTTCGACCCCGCCCGGCCCGACACCTACCCGTTGGCGGTGCTCGACGGGCCCGACCGGCCCCGCGGTCAGGGCGGGACATGAGCGCCGAGGGGTCAGGAGCCCCGCCCGCCGACGTCGAGCTGACGCCGCTGCGGCCAGGCGACGTCCCGGCGCTGGCGGCGATCCACCAGCGTGCCTTCGCGGGCTTCTTCCTCGCCCAGCTCGGCGAGGGCTTCCTGCGCGAGTTCTACCGCGGCTTCGTGTCCGACCCCTCGGCCGTCGCGGTCGTCGCGCGCACGCCCGACGGGCCGGTCGGGGCCGTCGTCGGCACGCTGCAGCCCGAGTCGTTCTACGGGAGGCTGCTGCGGCGGCGGTGGCACGGCTTCGCGCTCGCCGCCGCCGGCGCCGCGCTGCGCCGGCCACGCACGATCCCGCGGCTGCTGCGCGCGGTGCGGTATCGCGGCGACTCCCCCGTCGGCCTCGCCGACGCGGCGCTGCTCGCGTCGCTGTGCGTCGACCCGTCCCACGCCGGCGTCGGCGTCGGGGGGCGCCTGACCCGGGCCTGGGCCGAGCGCGCCGCCGAACTCGGCGCTCGCCGCGCCTATCTGGCGACCGACCGTGACGACAATGAAGGCGTGAACCGGCACTATCAGCGACACGGCTGGCGGCTGGAGTCCACGTATACGACCCCGGAGGGCCGTCGCATGAACCGTTATGTCACGCAGCTGGCCGACCGCCCCGCGGATGCCGGCACCCCGACGTCCGGTGATCAGGGCGCGTCATGACCCGGGTCATGACGATCGTCGGCACCCGCCCCGAGATCATCCGCCTCTCCCGCGTCATGGCGCGGCTCGACGACACCGTCGACCACGTGCTCGTGCACACCGGGCAGAACTACGACTACGAGCTCACCGAGATCTTCTTCGCCGAGCTCGGCCTGCGGCGGCCCGACCACTTCCTGCAGGTCGACACCTCCACCCTGGGCCGCGTGCTGGGCGAGACGCTGATCCGCAGCGAGGAGGTGCTGCACGAGGTGCGCCCCGACGCAGTGCTCGTGCTCGGCGACACCAACAGCAGCATCTCGGCGCTCATGGCCAAGCGCATGCGCATCCCCGTCTATCACATGGAGGCCGGCAACCGCTGCTTCGACGAGAACGTGCCCGAGGAGACCAACCGGCGGCTCGTCGACCATGTCGCCGACTTCAACCTCGTCTACACCGAGCACGCGCGCCGCAACCTGCTCGCCGAGGGCCTGGCGCCGCGCCGCATCCTGCTCACCGGGTCGCCGATGAAGGAGGTGCTCGACCACCACCGCGAGGCATTCGAGGCGAGCACGGCGACGAGCGATCTCGGTCTCGAGCCGCGCGGGTTCCTGCTCGTCAGCGCGCACCGCGAGGAGAACGTCGACGACCCAGCGCGGCTCGGCGCCCTGCTCGACTGCCTCGTCGCCGCCCGCGACGCCTTCGACGTGCCGGTGCTCGTCTCGACCCACCCGCGCACCCGCAAGCGCCTCGACGTGCTCGCGAGCCGCCCCGACACGCCGGCGCGGGACCTGCACGGGCTGACGTTCCACCCCCCGCTGGGCTTCATCGACTACGTGCGGCTGCAGCGCGACGCGCTCTGCGTGCTCTCGGACAGCGGCACGATCAGCGAGGAGTCCACGCTGCTCGGCTTCCCGGCCGTGACGCTGCGCGACGCGATCGAACGCCCGGAGGCGCTCGACACCGGCGCGATCGTCATGACCGGCCTCGACCCCGACAACGTCGTCGAGGCCGTCCGCGACGCCGTGCGCTCGACCGGGCCCGACGGGCGCACCGACGCGGTCGTGCCCGCCGACTACGCGATCGGCAACTGCTCGCAGCGCGTCGTCCGGTTCATCCTCTCGACGCACCGGCGGCACGAGGCGTGGTCCGGGCTGCGTCCGCAGCCGGGCGGGCGCGGGTGAGCGAGCGGCCCACCGGCCCGGTGAGCCCTCGCGACCCGCGGCCCGGCGGCGCCCCGTTGCGGGTGCTCGTGCTGACCCCCTACTACCTTCCGGGATACCGGGGCGGCGGCCCGATCCGCACGATCGCCGCCATGGTCGCGGCGCATGGGCGACGGCACGCCTTCGCGGTGGTGACCTCCGACCGCGACTGGGGCGAGCCGGAGCCGCTTCCCGTGCCCACCGGGCGTTGGGTCGACGTCGGCGCCGCCCGCGTGCGGTATGTCGCGCACTCGCCCGGCGCGTTCGGCACCCTGCGCGCCGCGGCCGGCGTGGTCCGTCACGTGCACCGGGCCAGGCCCGACGTGCTCTACCTCAACGGGCTCTTCCCGGTCGCATGGTCGCTCGTGCCCGCCGTGCTGGCGCGCGCCCGGACGCTGCCGAGAACGCAGGTCCTCCTCGCCCCGCGCGGCGAGTTGGGCGCCGGGGCGCTGGCCCTCAAGGCCGCCAAGAAGTCGCTCTTCCTGCGGGTCGCGCGGGCGGTCGGGCTGTATCGCGCCGTGACCTGGCACGCGTCGACGCCCCAGGAGGCGACCGAGGTCGCGGCGGTGTTTCCCGGGGCGCGGGTGCTCGTGCGCGAAAACGAGACGACGCTGCCGGCGCGCGCGGTGCCGCCGCCGGAGCCCGCGGGTCCGCTGGGCGGTGCGGCATCGGCCGACGACCCAGCCGCCGCGACGCCACCGCTGCGGCTGCTCTTCGTGAGCCGGGTCAGCGCGAAGAAGGGCTTGGACGTGCTGCTGCGCGCCCTGCGGGACGTGCCCGCCGCGGTCGAGCTCGACGTCTACGGCGACGGCGAGGCGCTGGCAGCCTGTCGGGGGCTGGCCGACGAGCTGCCGCAGCAGCACGTCGTGCGCTGGCACGGGGCCGTGCCTGCCGAGAGTCTCGACTCGGCCTACCGGGGGCACGAGGCGCTCGCCCTGCCGACCGCACACGAGAACTTCGGCCACGTCATCCCGGAGGCCCTCGCCCGCGCGTGCCCGGTGCTCGTGCCCGACACGACGCCGTGGACCGCTGTCATCGCCGGTGGCGGAGGGCGGGTCGTCGCCTCCCGCGAGCCGTCCGACTGGGCCGCGGCCCTCACGGCGCTCGCGACCGCGCCGGCCGACGAGCGGCACGCCGCCCGCGTCGCCGCGGCGGCCGCCTACGACCGGTGGGCGCCGACGCGCCCGACGGGCAGCGTCTTCGACCTGCTCTGACCGACACCGCTTCTCATCGACCCGCTTCTCATCGACCCGCTTCTCATCGGCACCGGGTCTCATCGACGCCTGCCGGCGCCCGCCGTCGCCGACGGGCCGTCCCACCGTGAGCCAGGCTCAGGCGCCGCGCCGCGCCGCCTCGCGCACGAGCCGAAGGTCGTCCCGGCGCAGCGCCGCCCACACGAGGGCGAACGCGACGGCCGCCCCCGCCCGCGTGGGCCAGGCCCCGCCGGCGAGAGTGTCGAGCCAGCGCAGGAGGGCTCCCGCGAGGGCGAGTGCGCCGAGGATCGACACCGCGAGCCCACCCCAGGCCGGCCGCCAGACCACCCAGGTGCGTGCGATCGCGTAGCAGGAGATCGTGCCGGCACCCAGGGCGTAGCCGACGCCGATCCCGGCGATCCCCAGCCGGGGCCCGAGCACGCCCCAGGCCGCGAGGGCCACGACGAGCCCGGCGAGACTGGCGAGGGAGATCTCGACGATCCCGCGCGAGGATTGGCTCGTCGTCGCGTTGACGCACGGCACGGCGATCATCGTCAGCAGGATCGCGCCGAGCAGGATCGGCAGGACGGCCGCGGACTGCCCGAAGCCCGGCCCGTAGGCGATCGCGACGACCTGCGGCGACAGCAGCGCGGCGGCGACGAGCGCCGGCACGACGACCGCGCCGAGCATGCGCACGCCGACGTCGAGTTGTCGCCCGACCGCCTCGCGGTCGCCGCGCCCCAACGCCTCGGACATCGCGGGGAAGAGCACGAGGCTGAGCGCGCTCGACAGCAGCGTCAACGGCATCGCGAGATTGACCGCCGCCGCGTAGTGTCCGGCGGCGGTGGCGCCGAGCCGGTCGGCCGCGAGCACCGACAGCGGCACGAGGCCGGCGCTGGCGATGGTGCCGAGCGAACCGAAGAAGACGAACGAGTCGAGCTCGGCGCGCAGCTCCCGCGCGGCGGCCACGGCGGGCGACCAGGGCCAGCACAACGCCCCGAGCGCGACGTAGGCGAGCGCCGGCGGCAGGAGCAGCGCGGGCCCCCGCACGTCGGCGGCGAGCGCGGCGAGCAGACCCAGCAGGCCGAGCACGCTGAGCGCGACGTCGAGCACGACGACCCGCAGCACCTGACCGACGCCGTAGTGCACGCCGCGCGTGAACTGCTGACCCGCGACGCCCCACAGGAAGAACGCCACGCACAGCGCGCCCCCGAGGTCGAGCCCACGCAGCATCGAGATCGGCACGCTGACCAGCGCCAACACCGCCGCCGACTGGAGCAGCCGCCGCCGCAGGTGGGTCGCGACGGCCAGCAGGCCCGCCTGATCGCGGGCCCCGCGGGAGCGCGCGAGGAACCGCGAGGCGGCCTGGCCGCACGTCGTCGGCCACAGCAGGATGAGGAATTGCGCCGTCGCCATGCCGCTCGCGACGACGCCGAGGTCGCCCGCGCCGGCGAGGCGCCCGACGGCGACGGTGATCGCGAGCCGCAGGATGCCCTGCATGGCGAGGCCGACGATGCTCGTCAGGCCGCGTACGGCCAGGCCGCCGGGCTCGTCGGGTCGGGCCTCGAGGCGCACCGGGCGCAGCAGCACGCCGACGTTCACGATCGATCCCGGCGCGCGGCCGCGCCGTCCGCCACCACCTCACGCAGCACGCCGACCTCGGCTTCCACGACGTCGTCCCAGGTCAGCGGCGCCGGAGCGGCGCCGCGGCCGCCGCCGGCCGCCTCAACGACGGACCGGGCGAAACGCTGCGCGAAGTCCGGGCCGGCAGCCACGAGACGGCGGCGGTCGCCGACGGCCTCGGGCAGCCCACCGACCGCCGAGGCGACGACCGGCGTGCCGCAGGCCAGTGCCTCGGAGGCGACGCACCCCCAGCCCTCCGAGCGGCTGGGCACGAGCAGCACGTCGCTGTGGCGCATGCTCTCGGCGACCCGAGCGGGCTCCAGCCGGCCGCGCAGTTGCGCGGCCTCGCCGAGGGCCTCGGCCAGCTGCGGTCCGAGGCCGCCGTCGCCGACGACCTCGAGCCGCGACCCGGGGCGCAGCTCCCGCACGGCCCGCACGATGTCGGGCAGCCGGTCGACGCCCTTGACCGGCAGCAGATTGCCGACGTACAGGAGCCGCAGCGGCCCGTCGGCCCGGTCGGCGCCCGTCGCGCCCGGCGCGCCTGGCGCGAGGGGGCCGAAGAGCGCCGGATCGACGCCGTTGGGCACGACGTGGGCCGCCGCGACCGGCAGGCCCAGTGCCGCGGCTCGGTCGCGCAGCGCCCCACTCACGTAGAGGGTGGCCCCCGCCCCCGCCAATGTCGCCCGGGCGGCCCGCGGACGCCGCGCGACGACGTCGGTGACGTCGCTGCCGTGCAGCGCGACGACCAACGGCACGCCGAGCGTCGACGCGATCCGGCGGGCGACCTCGCCCGCCGGCAGCGTGTACATGCCGTGGGCGAGCACGACGTCGGGCCGCCACCGCCCGAGGTCGACCGCACCCTCGACCGCCCGGACGGCGGACCGCAGCGCCCCCGCCGGCCGCCGCCCCAGCCGCCCTGCCGCGATGTCGACGACGCCCCAGCGGCAGGAGGCCTGACGCAGCCCGGTGGCCGCGGGAGCCAGCGCGAGGGCCGCCGCGTCGGCATATCCGAGCCGCGCCCGCACCTGCCGGGCGAGCGGTCCGTAGGTCGGGACGAGCGCGACGGCCACAGCCTCGACATCCGCGCGCGCCGCGAGGGCCCGGAGCCTGCCGGTGATGTAGGTGGCACCCGAGGGCGCGGCCACGCTGGGGTAGCTGTTGACGACGACGAGCACCCGCAGCGCGCCGCGACCGCCCGTGACTGCCATTGCTCCAGGGTATGGGTCACCTACGGGCGCAACAGAAATCGCCTCGCCCGGCGCGCGTCGCCCCGGGCGCTCTCAGTCGCCCCGGCCGGCCGCCCGCGCCATGGCGTCGACGATCGCGGGCACGACGCGCTCGTCGAGCAGGTCGGGCACGACATAGGCGGGCGTCGGCTCGGTCACCAGCCCCGCGACGGCCTCCGCCACGGCGAGCAGCGTGGACGTGCCGATGTCGACCAGGCCCAGGTCGAGGGCGCCGCGGAAGATGCCGGGGCACACGAGGGCGCTGTTGACCTGGTTGGGCAGGTCGCCGCGGCCGGTGGCGACGACGGCCGCGTGCCGGGCCGCGACGGCCGGCGCGACCTCCGGGTGGGGGTTGGCCAGGGCCAACACGATGGCGTCGGGGGCCATCGTGCTGAGCACCCGCTCCGAGAGCCGGGCACCGGAGGCGCCGACGAACACGTCGGCGCCGTCGAAGGCCGGCGCGAGCGGGCCGCGCAGGCGGCGCGGGTTGGTGCGCACCGCGAGCCGGTGCTGGTGCTCGGCGAGGTCGTCGCGGCAGCGCGAGACGATGCCGCCGCGGTCGCCGACGACGATGTCGCGCACCCCCGCCGCGTGCAGCAGCAGCGCGGTGGCGGTGCCCGCGGCACCGGCGCCGGAGATGACGACGCGCAGGTCGACGAGGCTCTTGCCGACCACCCGCACGGCGTTGTGCAGCGCCGCGAGGGTCGCGGTCGCGGTGCCGTGCTGGTCGGCGTGCACCACGGGTACGTCGAGGCGGGCGCGCAGGGCGCGCTCGACCGCGAAGCACCGCGGCGAGCTGATGTCCTCGAGCACGATCCCGCCGAAGGTCGGCGCGAGCCGCGCGATCGTGTCGACGAGCTCGTCGGCCGAGCCCGTCTGCAGGCACAGCGGCACCGCGTCGAGACCGCCGAGCTGCTGCAGCAGCATCGCCTTGGCCTCCATGAGCGGCAGCGCGGCCCGCGGGCCCGCGTCGCCGAGCCCGTGCACGGCCGAGGCGTCGCTGACGACGGCGATCGTGTTGCCCCGCATCGTGTAGCGGGTGGCCAGGCTCGGTTGGTGCGCGATCGTCTCGCACACCGCCGAGACGCCCGGGCTGTACAGCCGCGCAAGATCTCCCCGGTCCCGTACCTGGCGCCGGACCCGCGTGCCGATCTGGCCGCCCTCGAAGGCGGCCAGGATGGCTCCGACACCGTCGACGGCGTGCAGCGCACGACCGGACGGGCGACGGGAGGCGTTCGGGTTCGAGCCGTTGACGGGCCCGCTGAGCACGGACATGAGGGGTCCTCGGGTGAAGGGGTGATGCGGACAGCCACGCAACCGCGCGCCGCTGGGCGACCCCGCGCGCCCGTCGGAACGACCGACATGACAAACGACGAAGGTCACCACGTCCACGACGTGTGGCCACACGGATCCGGCCCGGGAGCCGGAGAGGGAAGCCTGGGTGGCGGCCACTGACACGTCGCGGGGGGTGACCCGCGGGGACAGGATGGCACACTGGCATGCTTGGGCGCCAGCCTGACCCGCGCGAGGTTGCGTCCCAGATCAGCGGGAGGCGAGGACACCAGGGGCATCGAGGGCACCAAGGGCAACGAGGACAAACGGGGGCAACGAGGACAACTAAGGACACCGAGGGCAACAAAGGCACAGCGGGCCGGCGTGTGGGCCGGCCTTAGATACAAAAGGGTCGACTCGCATCCACCGCCGCGCGCCCCGCCGGGGCCGCTGGGGCGGCTGCGCACGCAGGCGATCGGCAGGTGCGATGGGGCCTGCGGCGCTAGGCTGCTCGCCTCGACAGCGACCGCGGGCCGACGCCCGGCGCCCGCCGTCCACACCCGCGGTCCATTCATCCCGTCTTGGGCGGGCGTTCAGGAGAGAATTGGACGCTCGTCACGACGTCGGTAGAGTTGTCCTGGTCGGCTCCTCCTGTGACGGGGGTTGCCAAGGAGTGCGAGCCGACAGTCCAGGCTGATGTCGTTTGAGGGGGAACTGTGGCCAACCTGGCCGAGAACAACGCGGACCCGTGGGGGCGTTCGCTCATCGAGACGTTGCGTCGCTGGTGGTGGGTGCCCATGATGCTCGCCGTGCTCGGCGCCGGCGTCGGCCTCGCGGCCGGTGTCAACTCTCCGAAGACCGCCGAGGCGCTGCTCGCCGTGCACATCTCGAGCGACAATCCCGACGCGCTGAGCCGCGCCGCGACGAGCGCCGTCACCGAGGTGTCGACCCAGGAGGTCTACGCCGGCGCCGCCCAGGCGCGCGGCGGCAACGCCGCCGGGCTGCGTTCGCGCTCGCAGGTGCTCGTCGTGCCCGACTCGACGGTGCTCGCGGTGCGTGTCACCGCCGACACCGCCGACAACGCGGCCGCCGACGCCAACGAGCTCGCCAAGGCGGCCGTCAACCAGAGCGCGCGCCGGCTGCAGAACGACCTGCGCTCGCTGACGACCAGCACCGAGACGCTGATCGCGCAGCAGGGCCTGCGCGACGCCCAGGCCGAGCGCACCCGCATCACCCAGCTCGGTGGCGCGCTCGCCTCGAGCCAGCAGTCGCTGCTGACGCAGTCGCGCCAGCTGTCGGTGCTGCAGACGGCGTCGGCCGACACCGCCTCGTCGACCTCGCCGGTGCTCATGGGTCTGCTCGGCGCGATCGGCGGCGGGTTCCTCGGCCTCGCGCTGACGATGCTCTTCGGCGGCCGCCGCGGCCGCATCAACTCGATGCGCGAGATGCGCCGCCTCTACCCGAACCTCGAGTTCATCCCCGCCCGCGACGTGCCGGCGATCATGAGCATGGAGGCCGCGAGCGCCGATCGCGTCGTGCTCTCCGGGGTGCGCGTGCCGGCCGCCTCCGTGCGGGCCCTCGTGGACCCGGTCGACGCGGGGGTCCACGCCGCGGGGCGCGACTCGCACATCACCGAGGACGTCGCCCAGTTCGGCGCGGAGCACTACGGCCGCGACGGACACCGCCAGGTCACGGTGCTGCAGACGCCGCTCAGCGGCGCCATCGTCAAGCGCGTCGCCCGCGACCCGCGGTCGGTGCTCATGGTGCTCGTGCGCCCGCACAAGACGCGCTTCGAGTGGCTCGACGAGCACGCTGCCCAGTTCGGCGACCGCACCTACGTCGTCGTCGACGGCTGAGGCGGGGGCGGCCGTGACGAGTGAGTCGACGCAACGCCTCGACGCCCTCCCCGCGCCGCGGCCGACCACGAGCGCGCCGCGAGCCACGAACGGCGCGCAGCGCACCACATCCCCCGACCGCTTCGGCGGCACGGACAGCACCCTCCGCACGACCCGGACGGCCGGGCTCGCACACCGTGACGCGCAGGCCCACCGCGACGTGCAGGCCCACCCTGACGCGCAGGCCCACGCCGACCGGCCCGACCGACGCGGGGGGCGCTCCTCCTACCGGGGGGCGGGAGGAGACCCCGTCGCGTGGGTGACGTGGCTCTTCGTGCTCAACTTCTGCCTGCAGCGCCTGTCGCTGCCGGGCATCTCGATCCCGGTGACCGTGCCGTTGACGGTGCTGTGGCTGTTCGCGGGCTGGCGCCTGGGCATCCTGGCGATCGAGCCCCGGCGCACGTTCCTGTGGCTCGCGGCGGCGGGCGCGTCCGCGTTCGTCGTGCTGCCCCAGGCGCTCTTCGTCAACCGGCTCTACATCAGCGTCAACAGCTGGCTCTTCTGGATCGTCATCTGGATCCCGGCGTGCTTCATGCTCGTCGACCGCACCCGGGAGACGTTCCTGCGCACTCTGCGCTCGATCACGAATGTCGGGGTGGGGCTGGGCGCCCTTTCGACGGCGTTCATCCTCGCGCAGGCCGTCGTGCCGTACCGCGACATCGTCGCCGACATCGTGCCGGCGAAGTTCCTCGTCTCGGGGTTCAACACGGCCTACCCGTTCTACTACGGCAGCTCGATGACGAAGTCGAACGGGTGGCTCGCGCTCGAGCCGTCGTTCATGTCGTTCACGCTCGGGCTGACGATCATGGCCGGGCTCCTGTGCGGCGCGCGGGTGTGGAAGGTCGTGGTCATGGCCGTCGGCATGGTGTGCACGGTCGCCGGCTCGGGCTTCGCCATCGTGCTGGCCGGCATCGTCATCATGCTGCTCAACCGGCAGGGCTACCTGCTGCGCCGCTACCTCGTGCCCGGCGTCGTCCTCGGCCTCGTCGCGGCCCCGACCCAGGCCGGGCAGCTCATCGTCGCCCGGATGAGCGAGGGCAGCACGTCGAACTCCTCGACGGCGTTGCGCACCTTCGAGCCCTACCTCTACCTCTTCCCGCGGTGGACGGAGTCGTTCGCGCGGATCTGGTTCGGCGGCGGCGCCGGCTCCTCGCGCGAGGTCGTCGAGGGTTCGGGGGTCGACGGCCTGATCGTGCCCACGGTCGCGAAGGTCTTCTACGACTACGGGCTCATCGCGGGGGCGCTCCTCTTCTTCGTCGTGCTCACCTGCTACGTGCGGGCACCCGAGCCGGCGATCTCGTATGCGGTGCTCACCTCGATGCTCATCCTGCAGCCGCCGGCGCAGCCGCTCATGATCCCGGCGTTCCTGCTGTCGACGCTGTGGGCGCCGGTGCCGTGGGGCGACCGGCCGCGGGTGCCGGTGCGGATCCCGCGCAGGTGGCGGCGCCTCAGAAGGCCCCAGCCGACACCCGAATCGGGCTGAACCGGGCGCCCGTTCACGCCCCGCGCGCGGGCTCGCCGTCCGGCCGGTATCGAGGACGGCGGTTACCATGGACAGCGGGGAGCCCCACAGCGGATGTCACCGGAGGATTCAACCGGGTGATTCAACGGGGATTCACAGGGGAAGAGTCGGGCGACGGCGGGCCGCAGGGGGCGGCGCGTGCGAGCCAGTTGATCACGTCATCGGTCTTGTAGTGGGTGAGTCATGGTCCGGCGAGCAGTCAGTGTGCTGATGCCCGTCCTGAACGAGGAGAAGTCGGTCGCGCAGGCCGTCGAGTCGGTGCTCGCCCAACGCGACGTCGACCTGGAGGTCCTCGTCATCGACGGTCGCTCCGTCGACGCCACCGCGCAGATCGTCAGCGACCTCGCGGTCCGCGACCCCCGCGTGCGGCTCCTGTCCAACCCCCAGGTCATCATCCCCGCGGCGCTCAACGTCGGGCTCGCCGCCGCGACCGGCGAATTCGTGGCCCGCGTCGACGGGCACGCCTCCGTCAGCGACGACTACCTCGCCCGCGGCGTCGGCCACCTGCGCGCCGACGCCCAGCTCGCGGGGGTCGGCGGCATCCGGCTCGGCGTCAGCGACTCCCCCGCCGGCCGGGCCGTCGCGATGGCGCTCGCCAGCCCGTTCGGCGTCGGCGACTCGATCAATCACTTCGGCACCCAGTTCCAGCTCACCGACCACGCCTCGTTCGGGGTCTACCGCGCCGACGTCGCCCGCGAGGTCGGCGGCTGGGACGAGACGCTGCTGGTCAACGAGGACGTCGACTTCGACCACCGCATCCTGCACGCGGGCTATCGCATCGCGTTCGACCCGGCGATGAAGATCTACTGGCACGTGCGCGAGAGCGCCGGCGCGCTCATGACGCAATACCGGCGCTACGGCCGCGGCAAGGCCGCGATGGCCCGCAAGAACGGTCCCGGCGCGCTCAAACTGCGCCACCTCGCCGCCCCGACCGCGGTGCTCGGCACCGTCGCGCTCGCCGGACTCGCGCTGCGGCATCCCGGGTGGGCGGCGAGCTGCTACGCCCCCTACGCGATCGGGGTGGGCGTCGCCAGCGTGTCGGCGTGGCGCCATCGCCCCGAGCAGGAGGTCGACCCGGTCACGCTGCCGCTGTCGTTCCTGGCCATGCACTACGGCTGGGGGCTGGGCTTCCTCGAGGGTTATCTGCTGGGGCGCACGCCTCAGCGCGCGAGCGGCAACTCCCGCGCGGCGGCCTGAGAGGCCGCGGGCTCGCCCGTCGGCGCCTCGAAGCCCCACCACCACACGCCGGTCGTCAGCCCCGCCGCAGCCTGCGGCGACCGCCACAACCCCGTCGCCAGGTCCACCGCGTATCGCGGGGAGCGCCACAGACCCATCGCCAGATCCGCCGCATACCGCGGCGACCGCCACAATCCCGCGGGCGCCTGCGTCAACCCCTCGGGTGCCTGCGTCGTCGCGGCGGCCTGCCCGCCGGCGGCCACCGTGGCCGCGGTGACAGGCGCGGTGACGGGGGCGGTGACAGGCGCGGTGACGGGGGCGGTGACGGGCGCGGCCTGCGCGCCCTGGGGCAAGGCGATGAGGCCCGCGCACGCGCAGGTCAGCGCCAGCGACGCGACCCGAGCGGCGGCCCGAGCGGCGGGACGAGCGGCGCGACCGGCGAGGGGCCGGCGGCGGGACAGGGCGCGTGCGGGCATGCGACATCCACTCCTGCCCGGCAGCTCCCGACAGGAGCAGGGGACACCGGGCGGCCTGGCGATCCCTGCAGCAGGGGAGGTGAGCCGCACGGGATCGCGGGTGACGGGCTCACTGACGCCCGCCCCATCGGCCGCGCGGCGGGCGCCTCAAGCCGTTCGGCCGATTCGCGGGCGGGGCCGCCGCGCGGGGCCGGCCGGGGCCGCGCGGGAGGTGCGCGGTCGTCCTACGGTGTGGTGGATCGCACTCCGGAGGTGTCCACGATGTGGCGCAGCCGCGACTCGAGCGCCTCGAGTTGGCGCCCGCGCTCGAACGTCGTCGCGTAGGCCCGCGCGGCCTCCCGCTGCTGCGGCGTCACGGTCGGGGCGAGCTCCGCGGCCGCCACGAAGGCGTCGGCGATGTCGTCGGGGTTGAGCGAGGCCGTGCGCACGAGCAGCGGGTAGTCGTCGAGCACGTCGGCCACCGCGCAGTCCTGCTGGTAGAGGCCGAGCACCGGCTTGCCGGTCGACATGTATTCGAAGACCTTGCCGCTCGTGACGTAGGGGCTGTCGGCGACGATCATGACGAGCACGTCGAGACTGTCGTAGGCCCGCGCGATGTCGGCCTTGCCGACCGCGCCGTGCCACGTCACCTCCTGCGTGGGGTCGTCGAGCGGCAGTGTGTTGCGCACGGCGGCGCTGACGCCGAAGAACCCGAGGTGGCCGTAGAGGTCGACGACCGCGTGCGGCAGGCGACCCGCGTCCTTGGCGCGCCGCCAGCCTTCCCACACGATCGCGTGCGGCTGGTTGGCGGTCAGCGTGCCGACGTAGCCCAGGTGCACGGTCCGCGGGCCGCCCTCGTCGGCCACGGCCGGCACCGCGTCGGCACCGCTCGCGGCGTCGCCCGGCTCGGGCACCACCGCTGTCGAGTCCGCGTCGTAGCCGTTGGCCACGACGATCATCTTGTCGGCGTCCTGCGGGTATTCGCGCTGGTGCCACTCGAGCAGCGGCGTGTTGACGAACGAGATGAGCTCGGCGTCGTCGAAGGTGCGCTTCTCCCACGTGAAAGCGGCGTGCCCCGGCGGGAACGCGTACTCGTCGGTGAAGAGGTTGAGGGTCCAGCTGTCGCGGCTGTCGAGCACGTAGGGCACGTGCGCGACCTTCTTGAACGCCCACACGGCCTGATAGCAGCTGTAGGGGTTGCCGGTCGCCAGCGTGAGGTCGAGCCGGTGCCGGCGGTGCACCTCGAGCAGCCGGCGCACGACGCCCGGCACCCAGCTGCCGTACTGGTCACACCACAGGGTGCGGATGAGCCGCTGCGTGAGGCGCCGGTGCAGCTCGGGGTAGTTGCCGCGGAACGACCCGAAGCGCCGCAGCTCCTGCTCCAGGTGCTTCATCGGCAGCGGGATGCGCGCGACGTGCACGCGCGGATCGATGGCCTCGAGCAGCGAGGTGTCCGCCGAGCGGGTGATGTGCTCGAAGAAGTCGGGGGTGACGGTGAAGACTGTGACGTCCCAGCCGCGGGCAACGAGATAGTTGGCCAGGGCGAGCATCCGGTAGACGCCGCTGGCCCGCGACGGCGGGAAGTAGAAGGCGACGAGCCCGATGTGCGGCCGGGCGCCCCCGGACGCCGTAGAGTCCGGTGCGCTCACAGCTCCTCCGCTCCCATCGCCTGCGCCTTCGGCCCGTGCACGGCCAGCCACCAGCGGGCGATGTGCTCCGCGGTGAACGGCCCGTGGTGCACGATCGCCTCCGGGTGCCGCACCGCGAGCCGGTAGGCGAGCTGCGTGAGCCGGCCGCCCAGGTGCACGAGCACGTCGAGGCGGGGCAGCTGCTCGAGCTCGGGTTGCAGCTCGACGCGCCGGGCCATCGCGCGGCCCCGCACGACGCGCCACGCCAGCCGATAGACCCGCTGCTCGGAGACGTTCGAGACCCGGCGCTGCAGGCGCTCGGCGCTCGTCAGACCGGCCAGGGCGCGGCTCGCATACTGCGCGGGCAGGTGCGGCGCGGCCTTGCCGACGCCCTTCTCCAGGCCCCGCAGCACCGCGCGCGGCACGCGGTCGACGAGCGTGCGCTCGACGGCTCGCAGCGCGTTGTAACGATCGGCGTTGCCGGGCGTGACGAGCTGCACGCCGGCGGGCACGCTCGCAATGCCGTCCTCGAGGTCGACGGCGATGATGGTGCAGCCCAGATCGGCCGCCCGGTCGGCGCCGTGCTGCACCCGTCGCCACTGCGCGGGCCCCTGGAAGGCGAGCACGATCGAGAGGTCCAGCGGCGGCGCGAGCGCGGGCTTCGTGGCGCCGTAGACATACTTCGCGAGCAGGTCGGCCGACCGCTCGAAGCCGTAGAGGGCGCGCAGCATCGCGCGCACGGTCTCCAGCTCCCCCGGCCCGACGTCGGTGCGCAGCGACCGCACCGCCGCGCGCACGGACTCGGGTGTCGGGTCGATGTCGACGAACGCCGCGAGCCCGTAGCCGGCGGGGATGACCATCGTTTCCTCCGGCCCGCCGCAGCGGGTGACGACGACCGGCAGCCCGGTCGCCGCGGCCTCGACGACCGTGAGCCCGAAGGTCTCGTAGTCCGACAGGTGCACGAGCACGTCGTGCGAGCCGAAGTAGTCGCTGACGTGCGCGGGGTCGACCTGCCCGGCGAACGTCACCCGGTCGGCGATGCCGGCCGCGCGGACCTGCTCCTGCAGCGACTCGCGCTCGGGCCCGTCGCCGACGAGCGTGAGGTGGGCGTGCGGGCGCTCCCCCGCGGCCACCTCCTGCGCGAACGCCTCGACGAGCCGGTGCACACCCTTGCGCACGACGAGGTTGCCGACATAGAGCCACCGGTCCGCCGACCGCACCGGCTGCTCGCGCAGCGGCAGGATGTCGAAGCGCACCGGGTTGGGCACCGCCGAGATGTAGTCGGCCTGCTGCGGGCAGAGCCGCCGCAACCCCGCGGCGGGGCCGTCGCTGACGGCGAGCACCCGCGAGGCCCGCGCGACCGCGCCCCGATATTGGATCGCCGCGCTCGTGTCCTTGAAGATCGCCCGCACGTAGGTGGCGTGCTCGGTGATCGTGAAGCGGGTCCGGCGCGCCAGCAGCGGCGCGATCGCGGCGCCGGTCGGGCCGCCGACGTGCGCACTGACGATCCTGGCGCGCTCGATGAGGTCGCTCACGTGCTCGCGCAGCGCCTCGCGGTGGATCTCCATCGCCGTCGACCGCGCGATGCCCGGGGGGTGGGGGGCACGGATGACGACGACGTCGGCCTCGGGCCGCGACTCGCGCCACGACCACGAGACGACACCGGAGTCGCCGCGGTGCCGGCCCGCGCCGGGGCGCTCGCCACCCCCGTGGTCGCCCTCGATCCCCGCGCCGGCCGCTCCGCCTTCGCCGGCCGCTCTGCCCTCGCCGGCCGCTCTGCCCTCGCCGGCCGCTCCGCCCTCGCCGGCCGCTCTGCCCTCGTCGTCGCCGGTGCCGTCGCTCGTGTCGTGGCACGCGTCGTCGCCGAGCGTGACCGCCCTGGGCGGCACCTCCTCCCCCTCGTAGAGGGGATTGCCGTCGACGTGCACGACGGTGATCCGCTCCGGGTGGTGCATCGACATGGCGATGACGGCGTCGCGCACGAACGTGCCCCACATGGGGTTGTGCGGCGTCGGATACCACGGCGTCGCGACGAGCACGAGGTCGAAGTCGTCGGGCGGGGGGGCGCCGGGCGCCGGGCGGGGGCTGGGCTCCGGTGTCTGCGGGGGCGTCGCCTCGGGCGCCGGCTGCGGTATCGCCTCGGGTGCGGGCGCGTCGACCGCGGCCGCGGCCTCGGGGTTCGCGGGCGCGGGTGGGGTGGGGGTGCTCACGGTCTACGTCGTCCTCGGGTCCGGGGCTCGCGCCGCCTCAGTCGGTCTCGTCCTGCGATTCGCCCTGCGATTCCTCCTGGAGCGAGAGCACGCCGTCGACCTCGATGTAGGTCTCCTGCGTCTGCGGGCAGCGCCAGCGGCCCTTGGTGAGGTCCTCCAGCGGCACGCCGGCGCGCCCGACCCAGCCGATGCGCCGCGCCGGCGAGCCCGCGACGAGCGCGAAGTCCGGCACGTCCTTGACGACCGTCGACCCGGCCGCGACGAGCGCCCAGGCGCCGATCGTCACCGGCGCGACGCACACCGAGCGGGCACCGATCGAGGCGCCCTGCCGGCACGTGACGCCGACGGCCTCCCAGTCGTCGCCGCGCTTGAGCGTGCCGTCGGGGCTGATCGAGCGCGGGTAGTGGTCGTTGGTGAAGACGACCGCGGGGCCGACGAAGACGCCGTCGGCGAGCCTGGCCGGCTCGTAGACGAGCGCGTAGTTCTGCAGCTTGCAGTTGTCGCCCATGTGCACGCCGGTGCCGACGTACGCGCCGCGGCCCACGATGCAGTTGCGGCCGAGCACGGCCTTCTCGCGCACCTGCGCGAGGTGCCAGATGCTGCTGCCGTCGCCGATCTGCGCGTCGTCGGCGACGTCGGCGTTCGGCTGGATACGCGTGGCCATGCGGCGTGTCCTCTCTCGGGCTCGCGTGGGAGCGGTCGTCGCCCCGGTCGGGTGGCGCCGCGTGGTGCGGGTGACGCGGTGCGGATATGCGGTGCGGGTGAAGCAGTGGCGGGGCGGTGCGGTGGCGGGTGATGCGCCCGACGCACGCGGCCGGGCAGATGCCGCCGCAGCCCACCCTACGCAAGGACGACGCCCGCGACCGCGAGGGCCGCGTGCGCGCCGAGGTGGGCGAGGCGCTCGGCGGTCTGGCGCTCGGGGATCCGGTGCTCGGCGGTCCGGCGCTCGGCCGGGCGGCGCTCGGCGGTCCGGCGCTCGGCGGTCCGGCGCTCGGCGGTCCGGCGCTCGGCGGTCCGGCGCTCGGCGGTCCGGCGCTCGGCGGTCCGGCGCTCGGCGGTCCGGCGCTCGGAGGCGGGGCGCTCGGAGGCGGGGCGCCGCCGGGCGGGTCGATGTCGCAGCGGCCCTGGGATACTGGCCCGCGAACCGTCTACCCCGTCCCTTGTCCCGCAGTGCCCGCCCCCGGCGGGCAGGAGGAACGCGATGCCCCCCACGTCCCCCGGCCCGAGCGGCACGCCGGACCCGCCGCCGGACACCACCACACCCGCGCGACCCCACCTGCTCTACGTCGCCTGGGGCTATCCCCCGAGCCGCGGCGGCGGTGTCTACCGGGCTCTGGCCACGCCGAACGCCTTCGCGGCCGCGGGCTTTCGCGTCACCGTGCTGACCTGCACGCGCGAGACGTTCCTCGACTCCACGGGCGCCGACCTCTCCCTCGAAGAGCAGATCGCGCCCGGCATCGACGTCGTGCGGATCCCCTTCCCGTGGCCCGCGCTCGAGACCGACGTGCGCCAGTGGTCGCCACTGCGGGCGCTCGTGCCGGGTGCGTGGCGCCGCCGTCAGCGCATCCTCGACGTGCGCGACTTCCCCGAGGTCTCCTACGGGCCGTGGCGCCGGCCGCTGGAGGAGGCGGCGCTGGCGATTCACGCGCGCACGCCCGTCGACCTCGTCGTCGGCAGCGCCAACCCCAACGTCGACTTCATGCCCGGCGACGTGCTCAATCGCCGCCACGGCGTCCCCTACGTCATGGACTACCGCGACGCGTGGATGCTCGACGTCTTCTCCGGAGGCCTGCTGCACGAGGAGGGGGGCCGAGTCGACCGGCTCGAGCGCGACCTGCTGGAGCGCGCCCGCGAGGTGTGGTTCGTCAACGAGCCGATCCGGGCCTGGCACGCGCGGCGCTACCCGCGCCTGGCGCAGCGCATGCACGTCGTCGCCAACGGCTACGACCCGCAGTTCGCGCCGCTGCCCGACCTCGACCCGCCGGGGGCGCGCGACCCGCGGGCGCCGCTGACGTTCGGCTACATCGGCACCGCCTCCAAGAAGGTGCCGCTGGAGGAGTTCGCGCACGGCTGGCGGCTGGCGCGCCGCGACGAGCGCCTGCGCGACGCCCGCGCCCAGCTGTGGGGCTACCTCGGCTTCTATGCGCTGCCCGCCTCCGAGCTCGTCGCGCTCGTCGACCAGTTCGCCGACGACGGGCTCTCCTACTGCGGGCCGGTGCCCAAGCAGGACGTGCGGGCGCGCTATGCGACGTTCGACGCGCTGCTGCTCATCCTCGGGGCCGGCAAATACGTGACGAGCGGCAAGGTCTTCGAATACACCGCGAGCGCCCTGCCGATCGTCGCCGTGCACGACCCGGGCAACGCCGCGACCGACATCCTGCGCGACTACCCGCTGTGGTTCCCGGTCGCCGACCTGGAGCCGAAATCGGTCGCGCGGGCGCTGACGGCCGCCGCGGAGGCGGCCCGCGGCGCCGACCTCGCGACCCGTCAGGCCTGCGCGGACTTCGCGCGGCACTACTCCCGTGACCTGCAGCTCGCCCCGCGCGTCGAGGCGCTGCGCGCGTCGCTGACCCAGCCCCCGAAGAGGTAGAGCGATGCGCATCCTCATCATGGACGCCGGCCGCGGCACCCGCGGCCCGAAGGTCGCGCTGTGGCGCGAGAAGCTCGGCCTCGCCGCGGACGACGACGTCGCGCTGCTGACGTGGCAGGCTCCGGCCGAGCCGCTGCCCGTCGTCGCGCATCTCGTCGCAGGGCCGGCGCTGCACCTGGGTCGCGAGCCGCGCGCCCAGCTCGTCGCGGGCCAGGCGGGGGCGGCGATCGCGCAGGCAGGTCGCGCGGTGCGCGGTCGGCCCGGCGGGCTCGAGGCGCGGATCGAGGCCGCCGAGTCCACGGTGCTCGCCGACGAGCCGTCGGAGCAGTTCGCCGACGCCGACGCGCTGGCGCTGATCGTCATCGAGCGCGCGCCGCGGGTCGGCGACGACGTCGG
>JBDIAP010000012.1:0-46354 GCA_039812485.1 Kineosphaera sp. | reverse complement strand
CCGTGACGACGACATCATGACGACACAGAAGCAGGCCATGACGCCCGAGGGGACCGCTCGTCCCCGGTCCGGTGGCGCCCGGCCACCGCGCAGCACGCCGCTGACGACGATCACCCCGATGCGCCCGGGATGGACGACGTTCGCCCGCGCGGTGCTCGACGTGCTGCCGCACACCCCGTGGGGCGCCAGCACCGAGCTCGAGCAGCTCGCCTTCATTCACTCCGCGCGCTGGGCGATCGTGCGCGACCTGTGGGTCGACGGACGGCGGCATCGGCCCCGCTACGACTACCTGCTCTTCGAGAGCAACTTCGACGGACCGTTCGGGGCGTATGTCGAGGCGTTCGCCGACGTGCTCGGGCTCCGCATGCGGCTCGTCTGGAACAGCTCGTTCGGCTTCCCCAACCACCCCGCCGACGAGCGGCTCCCGCTGCCCCGGCGGCTGCGCCGACCCATCCCAGGGCGGGCTTTCGTCGACTACGTGCGGCGCTGCGACCTGGGGGCCGATCACTACTACTGCGCGGTCGACGCCTCGACCCGGCAGATCCTGGAGGGGCTCATCGCGCTCGACGGGCTGCGCGACGGCGTCGATACGGCGACCATCCTGGCCCGGATGCGCGGTCCGGCCGTGCCCGCGCGCCAGCCGAGCCGCTGCGCCGATGATCGCCGCGGCGACCACGTCGCGCTGACGACTCTCGCGCCGATCGTTCCCGGCGCCGAGCCGTCGCTGCGTGCCGCTCTCGCCGACCTACGATCCCGCGGCGCGTCCGCCAGCCCCTTCCATGCCGTGCCCGGCCTGCATCACGCGCGATGGGTCGTCGTCGACGAGCTGCCGGCGCTGCCGGGCGCCGCCCGCGACGCCTGGCCGCGGGCCTACCTGCTCATGACGGCGACGCTCGACGCCGGCGCCCTCCCGGTGACGGCAGCCGGACCCGACCCCGCCGAGCACCTGAGCCGCCACCTGGGCGAGGCCGCCCGCGACGTGCACGAGCACTGCGAGGGGGTCGGGGGCGACCTGGTGGCCTGGCTCGGGCGCCACCGCATCGGCTCGCAGCGCTTCTACTCCGGCTACCCCTTCGTCGACCGCGCCGGCGTCGGGGCCGCGCTCGATGCCCGCGCGCTGCTTCTGCTGCGCGCCGCACAGGACGCCGACGAGCACAGGAGCTGACGTGCCATGACCCGACACCGCCGCCGCAGCGGCCACGACCCCCACACATGTGTGTGCCATGGAAGTCTGGGCCAGGGAAGTCTGTGCCACGGACCCGACCTCGAACCGCACGACATCCAGGGCGGCATCCTGCACGGCTACCGCGGCGAGGCGCGCGCGTATGTCTTCCTCGAGGTCGACGACGCGTGCGCCGCCCGCGGCTGGCTGCGTGAGACGGAGCCCACGGTCACGAGCGACGCGGACCACCCACCGCCCCCGGTGGCCGTCAACCTCGCGTTCACATGCCGCGGCCTGCACGCCCTCGGTATGCCGAGGCACCGGTTGGCGCAGCTGCCCGCGCCCTTCCGCGAGGGCATGGCGGCGCGCTCGAGCCTGCTCGGCGACGCCGGCCCACAGCACGCCGACAGCTGGGAGTCGCCGTTCCGCCGCGACGATCCCCTGCACGTCGTCGTCATGCTCGACGGGTCGGCCGACGCGGTCGCCGAGCACGTCGAGCAGCTGCGCTCCGGCCTGTGGCAGGACGGCCTCGTCGAACTCGGTCCGCCGCTGTGGGGACGGCGGCTGGACGGCGGCCGAGAGCACTTCGGCTTCGTCGACGGCCTCTCGCAGCCGCCCGTCGAGGGGGTGTCCGGGGCCCACGCGGCGAGCAGTCCCGGGCAGGGGCGGCTGCGGGACGGCCGCTGGGAGGCGCTGGCGCCCGGCGAGTTCGTGCTCGGGCTCCCCGACGCCGACGGCGTCCGCGACCGCACCCTCGCCGCCCTCACGACCAACGGCAGCTACCTCGTGCTGCGCAAGCTCGAGCAGGACGTCCCGGCGTTCCGCCGACTCGTCGTCGACGCCGCGCGCCGCTCCCGCCTCGCCGAGGAGGTCGTCGCGGCGAAGATCATGGGGCGTTGGGCGGACGGCGCGCCGCTGACGATGAGCCCGGCCGTCGGCGACGCTCCCTGGGGCGAGACCGACTCGGACCGCGAGGGCTTCACGTACGCGGGGGACGGCGGCGAGCGCTGCCCGCTGGGCGCGCACGTGCGCCGGGCCAACCCGCGCGGCTCGCTGGGCTTCGACGGCCGCCTCGAGCACCGGCACCGGCTGCTGCGTCGCGGGATCCCCTACGGCCCACCGTTCGTCGATGACGACCCCGGCACCTGGGAGGCGTCGCGCGGGCTGGTCTTCGCGTGCTATCAGGCCGACCTGGAGACGCAGTTCGAGTTCGTGCAGTCCCGCTGGCTGGGTGACGGCGACGCGTTCGGGCTCGGCGACGACGTCGACCCGGTCGTCGGCGACCCGGCCCGCGGCACGGGCGTGCTCTGGCTCGACCGGCCCGTGCGGGTGCCCACGGTGCCACCCCAGGAGAGTGCCGGCGCCGTGCGGACCCGCGGCGGCGCCTACCTCCTGCAGCCCGGGCTGCGCGCGCTGCGCTACCTGGCCTCCCTACCCGACACGCCCCACCCTCGCTCGTCCGGAGAACGCTCATGACCGACCTGACCTTCGTCGCCATCCGCACCCGATCCGTCGCCCGGGCGATCCCCGGTGACGTGCTGCGCGTCGGCGCCCAGCTGCTCGACGCGGGCCGCACGCGCCTGCTGGCCGACCCGCCGTTGCCGGTCCTGACGCTGCTGCGCCGCTGTCGGCCCGTGCTGCGCCTGCGCACTCTGACGATGTACACCGCCGCGGCGCAGGTCGCCCGCGTGCTCGGCGACGATGTCGCGTTTCGCGTCACCCCCTACGCCGGGGCCGCCCGCGACCTGCTCGGCGAGTTCGCACTCGGCGTCGACGGCGCACGGCACGCGCTCCTGCGGACCGAGCTCGACGAGCGGCTGGCACCGCTGGCGGCCGGTCTGCAGCCCTGGGCCGACGACGCGGCCTGTCGCATCCTCGCCGAGGCGACCGCGGCCTGGGTCGCCGACCCGGTCGCCGAGCTCGGCTGGCGCCTGCCCACGGCGTTCGTCGCCGACCGCGGCCTCTGCCCGTCGCCGGCCCGCGACGGAGACGAGGACGCGCAGAAGGAGTGGGACGAGGGCCACGACGAGCTCTGCCGCCAGGCCACCGACGTCTACGAGGCCTGCTTCGCCAACCTGCGCCGCGACCGCGGCGTCGCCGGCCGGGGACGTCGCGCGTCCGCGGCGCTGGCCGCCCGCGGCCTGACCACGCAGGACATCGGGCTCGTCGTCGGCGCCATCCCCACCGTGTGCGAGGCCGTGACACGCGCCGTCCCGGTGCTGCGCGCCGACCCGACCCGCTGGGCTCACGTGCGGCAGGCCGCTGCGCGCGATGATCACACACTGTTGTGGGCATATGTCGCCGAGGCGCTGCGGTTCGACCCGCAGGCCCCCGGCCTGGTCCGCGCGCCCGCCGACGACCCCGAGCGGCTCGTCTTCGCCTCGACCTACGCGGCGATGCACGACCCGACCCGGGTCGCACGACCGGCCGCCTTCCGCACCGACCGGCCCGAGCACACCTACCTGCACTTCGGCCTCGGACCGCATCGCTGCCCGGGCGAGCAGATCGCCACAACCCTGCTCACCGCGGCCGTGCGGGCCGTCGCCCTCGCCGACCTCGACGCGTGATCTGCGTGATATGTCTGAAAGGGGACGTAATGCCCTCACCCCTCAGGCGGGTCTGCCTATCCTCGAACGATGCACCCCGGTGGGTCGCCACCGACGTGGGGGCGGGGAGCGCAGGGGCCTGCTCCCCCGCCCGCCGGCACCTCCCTGCTGCGACCACGGCTCCTGCAGCCACTCCACGGACGATTCGCGCGACGACTCACGCTCGTCTGCGCGGGCGCCGGATTCGGCAAGACCACGCTGCTGCGGCAGGCCCTGCATGAAGCCCGGCTGGCCCGCCTGGGCCGCGACGTGCTGCTCACGTGCACTCCGGAGCATGCCGCCGCCTCGCAGATCGTCGCCGACATGCTCACCGGTCTGGAGGTCCCGGCGCCGCGGGAGCCAGCCGAGGACCCAGCCCGGGGAGCTCAACTCGTGCGCGAGGCCGTCTGGTCCCGCGCGCCTGAGCAGGTGTGCCTCGTCCTCGACGACGTGCACCTCCTGCCCGACGGGAGCCTGGGGCACGCGCTCGTCGCCGAGCTCCTGACCCGCCTGCCGGGCAACGGGCACCTCGTGCTCGCCTCCCGCACACGGCCGCAGCTGCCGATCGCGCGGCTCGTCGCCCACGGCGAGGCCCTCGTCATCGACGCCACCGACCTCGCCCTGACCGAGCAGGAGAGCGACGCCGTGGCCCGGCTGCGCGGGGCGAGCCCGGTGACGATCGCGGCCGCCGGCGGCTGGCCGGCGCTCGCTGCTCTCATCACGGCCGCCGGCGGCGGTCACGTCGGCGACTTCCTCGCCCAGGAGGTGCTCGCGCCGCTCGCGCCCGACGACCGCGAGGTGCTCGCCCTGCTGGCGGGCCTCGGCGGCGGCGACGACGATCTCATCTCGCAGGTGCTCGGCCGCGCCGTGCGGCTCGCCCCGTTGCTCACGGGGCTCCCGCTCGTCAGCGGCGACGAGCACGGGTGGTGGCGCCTGCACGACCTGTGGCGCGACGCCCTGCCGGCCGGGGGCCCCGACGCCGCCACGATCGCCGCCGGCGCCGCCGCGTTGCGACGCCGTGGCCGGCCCCGAGAGGCGATGGGCGTGCTACTCGGGGCGGACGACACCCCGCAGTCGTGGCGGCAGATCGCCGGAGTCGTCATCGAGACATGCAGCGGCATCTCACCGCTCGTGCCGCACGACGTGCTGCGGTCGTGGCACGACCGCCTGCCGCCCGGGCGGTCGGAGGCCGCTGCGGCGCAGCTGCTGCTCGGCACCGTGCTCAAAGACTCCGATCCGGACGGCGCGGAGGCCCACCTTCGCCGGGCCGCCGAGGCGTTCCGCGACGAAGACGGTCTCGACGGCGAGCTCGCCGCCCTGCTCGCCCGCTTCCACGTGGCGTTCGCCCGCCTCGACCGGCCACGCATGGACCAGATCTCGCAGCGGTGGCGCGAACTCGCCGCCGCCGGGGTCGAGCGGGCCGCGGCCGAGCACCACGTCGGGCAGGCGCTGCTGGCCCCCGACCTTGCCCAGGCGGCGCAGGAGCTCACGGCGCTCGACGCGCTACCCGTGCAGGTCGGCGGCCCGACGCTGGCCTGGCTGCGCGCCCACCTGCACCTACTGAGCCTCGGCGAACCCGAGATCGCCCTCGCGTGGTGCGAGCGGGCCGCCGCCGAGGCTCCCCGCACCCTCGTCGCGTCGATCAGCTGCGAGCGCGTCGAGGCCTACCGGCATCTGGGCCGTCTGGAGGCGGCGCGCAGCGAGGCCAGGGCGCTGAGCGCGCAGGCGAGCTCGCCGCGGCACGCGCTCGCGCTCCTGGCCCTGTCGGTCGTCACGGGGCAGACGACAGGCGTCGCGCAGGAGCTGGCCCGGCTGCGCGCCGGCGCCGGCGCCTCCCCGCTCGGCTGGGCGCCGCTCGCCCTCGCTCTCGGCGAGGCGCTCGCCGCGGCTGCGGGCGGCGACGAGGAGGCCGCGGCGCGGGCCGTGGCGTCGGTTCGCGACCATCCGATGAGCCGGCCCGCGGCCCTGCTGCGCGTCAGCCCCAGCGCGCTGCCCGTCCTCTACGTGCTCGACCCGCCGTCGCGGGCGATCTGGGACACGGTCGACCTGCGCGGCGTGCACGTCGGCGTGCGACGGTCGGCCCGAGCCGTGGCCGCCCTGCGCGAGGGCGCCTCGGGCGCTTCGGCAGGCCTGTCGGCGATGACCGACGCCGACCTCGAGCTGGCCCGATTCGTGCTACCGATCGGGTGGTCGACGCTGCTCGGCGCGCACGCGGCGGCGGCGGGGCACGAGAGCGGCGTCGACATCGTCAAGGCCATCGGCTCGGCCGCCCGCCCGACGCTGCACGCTCTCGACGCGGCCGGCGGCCCGCCCGGCCGAGTGGCGCACCGACTGCTGGCCGCGATCCCGCGGCGGCCCCGACACCCCCTGGCGCTGCGCGTGCTCGGCCCGCTGTCGGTGACCCGCGGCACTGTCGTCGACGCCGGGGCCGGCGCGCTCGAGTCCGACGACCCCCACCTGGCCCGCGAGCGGGTCCGTCAGCTCATCGGGCTCCTCGTGCTGCGACGCGACGTGTCGCGGCAGGCGGCGGGGGCGGCGATCTGGCCCGACCTGCCGGAGGCCGACGCGGCCCGCAATCTGCGGGTGACGCTCAACTACGTGCAGCGCGTGCTCGAACCCGACCGCGACGAGCGAGACAGCCCGTTCTTCCTGCGCGCCCAGGGCACGGTGCTACGTCTGGCCGACGACCCGGCGCTGGAGGTCGACCTGTGGCGCTGGCACGACGACCTCGACGAGGCCGACGCGGCCGAGCGCAGCGGCACGCCGTCGCTGGCGATCGAGGCGATGGAGCGGGCCCTGTCCCGCTGGCGTGGGGGGTTGCTCACCGATCTGCCGCCCGCCGACTGGCTGACGCAGGAGCGCGAGCTCGTCCAGCGCCGCTTCGTGCACGCCGCAGTGCGGCTCGCCGACCTGCTCGCCGCCGACGGCGACCGCGAACGACCGCAGGCCTTGGCCCTGGCCGCCCTGGAGGTCGAGCCGTGGTCCGAACCGGCCTACGACGTGCTCGTCGCGGCGCTGCTCGACCGCGGCGACGTCGCGGGCGCCCGCCGTGCCCTGGACCGGTGCTTCGACATGCTCGACGACCTGGGCGTCGAAGCCGGGGAGCGCTCCATCGGCCTCGCCGAGCGCATCCGCCACGGCGGGCGGACCGAGCCGCGGTGACGACGACGCACACTCCGCGCCAAGGACCCGGTCGCGGCTCGCCGGCACCGAGCGCTCACCACCTGAATCGGCGCTCACCTTCCCAAACGCCCGCGCGACGGGCCCGAGCGCACCAGAATTGAGGCAACGAGCCCGGTAGCCGGGCCGGTCCCCCAGCGTCCGCGACGCTCGTCTCGGGAGGTCAGACCCCACATGTCGTTCACCATGCCGCAGCACATCGCATCTCGACCCGTCACCGTCATCGGCGGCGGCACGCTGGGCCGCAAGATCGCGCTCATGATGGCCGACCGCGGCGGCCTCGTCCGGATCGTCGACCAGATCCCGCAGGTGCGCGAGGCGGCCAAGGCGTATGTCGAGGACAACCTTCCCGCGCTCATCGAGACGATCGACGGCGGCGCGATCGGCACGGTCGAGCTCTACGACGACATCGCGGACGCCGTGCCCGGTGCCTGGCTCGTCGTCGAGGCCGTGCCCGAGAAGCTCGAGCTCAAGAAGACCCTCTTCGGCGAGCTCGACACGATCGCCGACGCCGACGCGATCCTCGCGACGAACTCCTCCTCGTTCGCCAGCGGCGAGATCATCGACAACGTCGCGCACCCGGAGCGGGTCTGCAACGTGCACTTCTACCAGCCGCCGGAGCTGCCCGCCGCCGACCTCATGAGCAGCGGTCACACCGACCCGGCGATCCTGCCGTTCCTCAAGGAGGAGCTGGCCAAGCACGGCGTCTTCGGGTTCATCGCGGCCGCAAAGTCGACCGGCTTCATCTTCAACCGCATCTGGGCGGCCATCAAGCGCGAGTGCTTGTCGGTCGTCGCCGACGGCGTCAGCACCCCGGCCGACATCGACCAGATGTGGATGATCAACTTCGGGATGGACTGGGGGCCCTTCCAGCTCATGGACAAGGTCGGCCTCGACGTCGTGCGCGACATCGAGCTGCACTACCTCGACGAGCGCCCCGGCCTGCCCACCAACACGATCGAGCTGCTCGACACCTACATCGCTCGCGGCGACCTCGGCCGCAAGAGCGGCAAGGGCTTCTACGACTACTCGCAGGAGTAGGGAGGGCGCCTGGAGTCAGTCGTCGAGCCGCGACGTGATCTCGGCGGCGACGATGCGCAGCAGCCGCAACAGCCGGTCGTCGAGGTCGACGCTGAGCTCCCAGACGGAGTCCTCGTTGGCGACGGGCGGAGTCACGGCGCCGGCGTCGACGGCATGGATCGCGGCGAGGTGCGCCTGGACCGCCCCGGCGTAGATCTCGTTGAGGGTCGTGACCCGAGCGATGGCCTCCTGCAGCCACGGGAGGATCTCGTCGAGCCGTTCGATGTCGGAGCGGCTCGCTTCGAGGAGCCTCTGGGCGTCCTCGAGTGCGGCGAACGCGGCGCTCACGTCCTGGCGAGTGGGGTCGCCGGCCGAGGTGGCCGGGGCCGGTCCCGGCGTCGTCGGGTCGGTGGTCGCGTCATCGGGTGGCGTCATATCCGGCACGCTACGGACGTCTCCTCACGCCACGCTCACAACCCCCTCACGACGTGATCTCGCCGATGTCCTCACGCCACCTCGGCGCAGGCGACCACTCGCAGGTATCGGCGGACGCCTCGGCGGGTACGTACGCTGACACGAAACCCCCAGCGAGGCGAGGAAACCCATGGGCATCGAGACCGCGACCCTCCTGTCGGCCCCCCGCGAGGAGGTCTTCGCCTGGCACGCCCGGCCGGGCGCCCTCCGGCGGCTGCTGCCGCCCTGGCTCCCCCTGACGCTCGAGCGGGAGGCCGGCTCGCTCGCCGACGGCGAGGCCGTGCTGCGGCTTCCCGCGGGGGTCCGGTGGACGATCCGGCACCGCGCCGACGCCTACGACCCCGGTAGCAGGTTCGCGGCCGCGGGCGACCTGCCGCTGACCCGCTCCCGCGTGGCCTGGCGGCACGAGCACCTCTTCGAGGAGGCCGGCGAGGGCCGCACCCGCGTCGTCGACCGCGTCGACTCGGCCGTGCCCTCGGTGGCGCTGCGGCCGGCACTCACCTACGGCTATCGGCAGCTGCACGGCGACCTCGCCATCGCCGACGAGCTTCGCGAGCTCGCGCCCCGCTCGCTGACGATCGGCATGACGGGATCGTCGGGCCTCGTCGGCGCCCAGCTCGCCGCGCTGCTGACGACGGCCGGGCACCGCGTCGTGCGGCTCGTGCGCTCCGGCCGCCCGTCGACGCACACCCGAGTGTGGGATCCGCAGGACCCGGCCGCCGATCTCGCCGCCGGGCTCGACGCGATCGTGCACCTGGCCGGCGCGCCGATCGCGGGCCGCTTCACCGACAAGCACCGCCGGGCCGTCTACGACTCGCGCGTCGGGCCGACGGGTCGGCTCGCCCGGGTCGCGGGCGACATCCCCTTCGTCAGCGCCTCGGCGATCGGGCTCTACGGGGCTGATCGCGGTGACGAGCTGCTCGACGAGTCCTCCTCGCGCGGCACCGGTTTCCTCGCCGACGTCGTCACGGACTGGGAGGCCGACGCCGCGACGGCGGCGGGTCGGCACGTGTGCGTGCGCACCGGCATCGTGCAGTCCGCCGACGGCGGGGCGCTCGGCCTGCAGCGCCCGCTCTTCGCCGCGGGGCTCGGCGGCCCGCTCGCCGGGGGCCGCCAGTGGCTCTCGTGGATCGCCCTCGACGACCTGCTCGACATCTACTACCGGGCGATCGTCGACGAGCGCCTCGAGGGCCCGGTCAACGCGGTGGCGCCGCACCCGCAGCGGCAGCGCGACTGGGCCGACACGCTCGGCGCCACCCTGCACCGCCCGACGGCGCTGCCGACCCCCGGCTTCGGGCCCCGCCTCCTGCTCGGCTCGCAGGGTGCCCGCGAGGTCGCCGAGGCCAGCCAGCGGGTCGTGCCCGCGCGCCTGAGCGAGCTCGGCCACGCGTTCCGCTTCCCCCACCTCGAGGACGCCCTGCGCCACACGCTCGGCAAGACCACCGACGACACCATCGCCCGCGCGACGGCCTGAGGAGACCCGCCGATCTCAGACACGGACCGGCTCACGGGTGGAGCGCTCGGGGCCGGCCAGCACGGCATACCCCCGCGCCCACAGCCACTCCAGCGGACCGCGCTCGAAGCGCCGCAGCCACAGGTGCGCGGCGAGCAGCACGAGCGCCGACGTCAGCGCCCATCCGCCGATCGTCACCGGCAGCCGCCACTGCGGCGGGAGGCCGCCGAGGTCGAAGCCCCAGCCGTAGAAGAGCACGGACGCGATGAGGTTCTGCAGCACGTAGCCGCTGAGCGCGACCCTGCCGAGCTCCCCCAGCCGCCGACCGGCCCATCCGGGCTCGCGCCCGAGCGTGACCTGAGCGATGAGCGCCAGCAGCCCGAGGGCGACGATCGGAGCCGTGCCGTAGCGCACGACGAAGAGCCAGTTCGGGCTGCTCAGGCCCAGGGCGAGGTCGGCGACGAGGGCGAGCGAGCCGGCCGCCATGAGCCGGCTGCGCAGCAGCTCGCCGCGCCCCTCGAAGAGGCCGGCGCGCAGCAGCCGACTGCCGAGCGTGAACATCGCGATGCCGAGGCAGAGCAGGAAGACCGGCTCGAACCGGAAGAGCGCGGCGTTGTCGACCCGCAGCAGCACGAGGTCCCACCACGACCCCTCCCGGTAGGGGTTCGGCGAGGGCGCCGGGCCGAAGCCCCCGGCTGAGCCGACGAACATGCCGAGCGTGAGCACCGCGACGAGCAGCACATGCACGCCGGCCGCGGCGGCGATCCAGATCCGCTGGCTCCGCTCGCTGCCCGCGACGACGTAGGCGGCGACAGCGCCGGTCACGGCATAGCCCATGAGCACGTCGAACTCGACGACGAGCAGGTAGTGCAGCAGCCCGTCGACGAAGAGGATCGCGGCCCGCCACGGATAGCGGCCCGGCCACGGCCGCCCGGCGCGGCGCGCGGAGTCGGCCTGAATCGCCAGGCCGATGCCGAACATCAGCGTCAGCAGGCCGAGGAACTTGCCCTGCGCGAGCTGCTGCAGCACGTGCTCGACCCAGGCCTGCCAGCCCGGCGCCCCGGGCGTCGTCGGCTGGGCGAGGTAGCCGAGCATGCCGCCCGGGTGGCTGAAGATCCAGATGTTCGTGCCCAGCGTGCCGAGGATGGCGACGCCCCGCGCGATGTCGAGCCCGACGATGCGGCTGTTCATGGTCCCTCCCGAACGTCTTATCACGACTGCGATAAATCCGAAATTATCACGAGTGTGACATCATGGGAAGGTGCCGAAGATCGTCGACCCGCAGGAGCGCCGCGCGCGGATCGCCGACGCGGTCTTCGCGCTCATCGAGCGCGGCGGCGTGCAGGAGGCCTCCCTGCGCAACGTCGCCGCGGCGGCAGGCCTCAACATCGGGTCGGTGCGGCACTACGTCGACGGGCACGAGGGCATGCTCGTCGTCGCGGTGCACGAGATGGCGCGTCGCGTCGAGGCGCGGATCGAGGCCGAGATCGCGGCCTTCGACAGCAGGCCACCCGGCGAACGCGGGGACCGCGACGACGAGGCGCTTGGGGAGCACGCGATCGACCTGCTCGAGCAACTGCTTCCCCTCGACGCCGAGCGCCGCCGCGAGGTCGTCGTCTGGCTGGCCTTCTGCGAGTGGTCCCGCGTCACGCCCGCCCTCGCGGCGCAGGCCCGGGTGCTCATCGACGGATCGCGGCGGCTCACTCGCCCGATGCTCGCGGCGGCCGGGGTGCCCCCCGGCGCGCTCGAGCCGGCCGCCGAGTCGCTCGCGGCGGCGGTCGACGGCCTGGCCATCGCGCTGCTGCACGATCCCGACCGACTGAGCCACCAACAGCGCCGCGCGATCCTGCGCGTCCAGCTCGCGGCGAGCCTGAGCTGGCGCTGACACGCGGTCCGACATCCCGCAGGGCGACCCACGCACACGGCCAATCACTCCTGTTACCAGGTCATTTCGCACCTGACTCCTCCAGTAGCCGGTCCGCCGGCCGATAGGAGGGCACCCGCCCCCTTCGGCCTGGAGGTCGTCGTGCGAGCTTCACGAGCTCTCATCGCCGTGTCGTGCCTGCTGACCTGCACGGCCACGGCCTGCACCCTGGACGCCTCCACGGCGCAGGAGGTGAGCCCCACCCGAGCGCCCGCTCCGCCGGCGACCTTCGCGATGACGACGCCCAAGGGCGGTGTCGCGGCGCTGCTGACCAAGGACGCCGTGACCTTCGCCGCCACCGGCGGGGTCATCGACGACGTCACGCTCACGCGGGCCGACGGCTCGGTGCTGCCGACCGCCGCGGGCAGCGACGGCCTGTCGGCGCGCTGGGCCAAGAAGCCGAACCAGTGGCTGCTCACCGGCGCCCTCGGTCCGAAGATCGCCTACCGGGCCACGGTCACCGGCCACAACGGCGACGGGGCGAGCGCCACGAAGACGTTCACGTTCACGACGAAGGCCGCGCCGCTCATCGAAGCCCGCATGAACCCCGGCGACGACCAGACCGTCGGGGTCGGCATGCCGATCCAGGTCCGCTTCAGCTCCGACGTGCCCGATCGCAAGGCCGTGGAGCGGCATCTGACGATCTCGACGACGCCACGGGTCACCGGTGCGTGGGGATGGGTCGACGACCGCACGGTGCTGTGGCGCCCCAAGGACTTCTGGCCGGCGGGCACGAAGGTCGCCGCCGGGGTCGACGTCACCGGCGACCACCTCGGCCGGGGTGTCTTCGGCGGCACGAAGCGCACGGTCCGCTTCGAGATCGGCCGCGACCTGCGCATGACCGTGTCGAACGCGTCGAAGTCGCTGACGGTGACCCAGGGCGGCAAGACCATCGGGAGCTTCGCCGTCTCGCTCGGGCGGCCCGGCTACACGACGCGGTCGGGCACGAAGATCGTCTACGAGAAGGCGACCCCCTACACGATGCGCGGCACGGCCGCCGACCCCTACGTCACGACCGTCAAGCACGCCCAGCGGATCACCGACTCGGGCGAGTTCCTGCACGGCGCACCGTGGTCGGTCGGCGACCAGGGCCGGCGCAATGTGTCGCACGGCTGCACCAACCTCTCCCCCGGTGCCGCCGCGTGGCTCTACGGCAAGACGATCATGGGCGACCCCGTCATCACGACCGGCACGAGTCGCCGGGCCGAGACCTGGAACGGCCTCGGCGGCATCTGGAACTACTCGTGGAAGGAGTGGCGCACGCTCTCGGCACTCTGACCTCCCCGGCGAGTGCGTGTCAGGATGGCACGGTGCCCCCTCCCGACGAGCCCGCCCGCGCCGACGAGCCCGCCCACAGCGACGCCGGCGCCCCCATCCATCAGCACGGCCACGCCCATGAGCACGGCCCTGCCCACGAGCACGCCCCTGAGCACGACCACGCAGTAGGCGAGGCCACTGGCTGCGGCTGCGGGACGCCCGGGCCGATGGCCGACGCGTCCGTGCGTCGGGCCCGCGTCAGCGACGCCCCCGCGATCGGTCTGGTGCAGCTGCAGGCCATGCGCACCGACTACGCGGGCGTGCTCCCGGCCGACGCGATCGGCGCGCTCGCCGGACTCGAGGAGGCCGAGCTCGCGAACGTGTGGCGGCGCGCGCTGCGCCGTCCGCCGACGCCGCGGCATCGGCTGCTCGTCGCGTGCGCCGGCGATCAGGTCGTCGGGCTCGCGGCGTTCGGCCCGAGCGAGGACCGCGACGCCGACGAGGCGACCGCCGACCTCGCGACGCTCGCCGTGCACCCGCGGGCGCGCCGGCAGGGCCACGGCTCCCGGCTGCTCAACGCGGTCGTCGACGAGGCCCGCGCGGCGGGGTTCACGTGGCTCACGACGTGGGTGCCGCTGGAGGCGCCGCAGATGCGGGCGTTCGTGCAGGCCGCGGGCATGGGTCCGGATCGCGCCCGACGCCAGCGGACCGTGAGCCCCGACGGCACCACGCTCATGGAAGTGCGCCTCGGCGCCGCGCTCGCCGCCCCGGGCGCGGCAGCCGCGCCGTGATCGGCGGCTACCGCGGGCGGCACCGCGGCGACGGCCCGGCCGAGACGTCCGGCGGCACCCCGACCGAGACGTCCGGCGGCACCCCCACCGACACCGCGCCCACCAAGCGCCAGGCCCTCTCCGTCGGCGTCGCGACGGGCGCCTACGGCGTGAGCTTCGGCGCGCTCTCGGTCGCCGCCGGACTGTCGATCTGGCAGACGATCGCGCTGTCGCTGCTCATGTTCACGGGCGGCTCGCAGTTCGCCTTCGTCGGCGTCATCGGCGCCGGTGGCACCGGGCTGTCCGCGACCGCCACGGCCTCGCTGCTCGGCGTCCGCAACGGCCTCTACGGACTGGAGATCAGCCGACTGCTCGGCCTGCGCGGCTGGCGGCGGGCGCTCGGCGCGCACTGGACGATCGACGAGTCCACGGCCGTCGCCGTCGGACAACCCGATGTGGCACGCTCCCGCCTGGGCTTCTGGTGGACCGGCGCGTCGGTCTTCGTGCTGTGGAATCTGACGACGGCGATCGGCGCCGTGCTCGGCGATGCCATGGGCGACCCGCGGCGCTACGGGCTCGACGCCGCCGCGGCCGCCGCGTTCTGCGCCCTGCTGTGGCCCCGGCTGCACAACCACCTCACCCGCGGCGTCGCGCTCGTCGCGCTCGCGCTCTCGGTCGGCCTGTCGGCATACCTGCCCGCCGGCGTGCCGGTGCTCCTCGCGGCCCTCGTCGCGCTCGTCGGCCTGCGCGCCTCCGCCGGCACACCCGCGAGCGCATCGTCCAGCGCCCCGTCAAGCGCCCCTCCCAGCAACTCGGAGTCTCGATGACGCCCTCGACCCCCTGGTCCACCGTGCTGCTGGCGTGCGCGATCGCCTACGAGCTGAAGTTCGCCGGGTATGTCGTGCCGCACCGCCTCCTCGAAGCGCCCCGCGTGCGTCGCGTCACCGCGCTGCTGCCCGTCGCGCTGCTGGCGGCGCTCGTCGGCGTGCAGACGTTCGTCGGCTCCGGCGATCACGCGGGCGCGCTCGTGCTCGACTCCCGGGCGGCGGCCGTGGGTGTCGCGATCATCGCGCTGGCGCTGCGGGCGCCCTTCCTCGTCGTCGTCATCGTCGGCGCGGCGACCGCGGCGGCGCTGCGCCTCATGGGCTGGAGTTGAGGTTCGATCCCGCCGAATGAGACCACTGTGTCTCAGCTGGATATCCGCTCGGTCCCGCCCGCCGCACGGCTCCCTCATTCGGCATAGCCTCACCGTGTCCGGAGCCGTGCCTGGCGGCCAGAGTCGGACCTCCGACCGGACAAGCCCCTCTCGTAGCAGGAGCGGTCATGACAGTGGACAGCGACGTCCGAAAGCTTCGCACCGACCCCGACCGGCCCCCGGTCGCCGTCGTCGAACCACACACGCTGACGACGAAGGGCAAGGTGGTCTTCGGCATCATCGCGGTCGTCGCAGCGATCGGGTGGACGATGATCGCGATCGTGCGCGGCGAGCACGTCAGCTCGATGTGGTTCGTGCTCGCCGCGGTCGGCAGCTATCTCATCGCGCTGCGCTTCTACGCCCGCTTCATCGAACGCAAGGTCCTCAAGCCCGACGACACGCGGGCGACCCCGGCCGAGGTGCACGACAACGGCAAGGACTTCATGCCGACCGACCGGCGGGTGCTCTTCGGGCACCACTTCGCGGCGATCGCGGGTGCCGGCCCCCTCGTCGGACCCGTGCTGGCCGCCCAGATGGGCTACCTGCCGGGCACGCTGTGGATCATCTTCGGTGTCATCTTCGCCGGTGCCGTGCAGGACTACATGGTGTTGCACGCCTCGATGCGTCGCAACGGCCGCAGCCTCGGTCAGATCGCGCGCGACGAGCTGAGCCCCTTCGGCGGCTGGGTCGCCATCATCGGCGTCTTCACCATCATGATCATCATCATCGCGGTGCTCGGGGTCGTCGTCATCGGCGCCCTCGCCGAGAGCGCCTGGGGCGTCTTCTCGATCGCGATGACGATCCCGATCGCCCTCTTCATGGGCGTCTACCTGCGTTTCCTGCGACCCGGCAAGGTCAGCGAGGTCTCCCTCATCGGCGTCGCGCTGCTGCTCGCCTCGATCATCGGCGGCAAGTGGATCGCCGACTCGGCGACCCTGGCCCCCTACTTCACGCTCGACAAGCCGTCGCTCGCGCTGTGGCTGGCCGGCTACGGCTTCTGCGCCTCCGTGCTGCCGGTGTGGCTGCTGCTGGCGCCGCGCGACTACCTGTCGACGTTCATGAAGGTCGGCACGATCGCCGGCCTGGCGCTGGCGATCCTGCTCGTCAACCCCGACATCAAGATGCCGGCGATGACGCACTTCGCGCTCGACGGCACCGGGCCCGCGTTCGCCGGTTCGCTCTTCCCGTTCCTGTTCATCACGATCGCGTGCGGGGCGATCTCGGGCTTCCACGCCCTGATCTCCTCGGGCACGACCCCCAAGCTGCTGGAAAAGGAGAGCCAGGCCCGCGTCATCGGTTACGGCGGCATGCTCACCGAGAGCTTCGTCGCGATCATGGCCCTCGTCGCCGCCTGCATCCTCGACCAGCACCTCTACTTCGCGATGAACGCACCCGCCGCTGCCACCGGCATGGGCCAGGCCGTCCCCACCCCCGAGACCGCGGCCGCCTACACCAACGGGCTGCACCTGGTGAACCAGGCCGGGCAACCCCTGCCGGACATCAGCGCGGACTACTTCGCCCAGCAGGCGATCGACGTGCACGAGCACACGATCATCTCCCGCACCGGTGGCGCGCCGACGCTGGCCATGGGCATGGCCGAGGTCATGAGCAAGATCCCGCTGCTCGGCGACAAGGCGTTCTGGTATCACTTCGCCGTCATGTTCGAGGCCCTGTTCATCCTCACGACGATCGACGCCGGCACCCGCGTCGCCCGGTTCATGCTGTCCGACACCATCGGCAACATCCCCGGCCTGGGCAAGTTCAAGGACGCCTCCTGGCGCGTCGGCGCCTGGCTCTGCTCCGCACTCGTCGTGCTCGCGTGGGGATCGATCCTCTACATGGGCGTCACCGACCCCCTCGGCGGCATCAACATGCTCTTCCCGCTCTTCGGCATCGCCAACCAGCTCCTCGCCGGCATCGCCCTGTGCGTGATCTTCACGATCACGATCAAGAAGGGGCTCGTCACGTGGTCGTGGATCCCCGGCGTGCCCATGGTGTTCGTGCTCGTCGTGACCCTGACGGCCTCCTACCAGAAGATCTTCAGCCCCGACACCAAGCTCGGTTACTGGTCGCTGCGCAACGCCGCGATCGCCGCGAAGGAGGCCGGCAAGACGAGCTTCCAGGCCGCCAAGACCCCGGAACAGATCGACGTCGTCATCCGCAACACCGCTGTGCAGGGCACGTTGTCGATCGTCTACGCGCTCGTGGTCATCGTCGTCTTCTGCACGGCGATGTGGGTCTCCTACCGGGCCTACCGCGCCGGGGGCGAGCCGACGACCGAGGAGGAGCGCATCGACTCCCAGATCTTCGCCCCGAGCAGCCTCATGCCGACGGCCGCCGAGAAGGAGGTGCTCGCCGAGTGGCAGGCCGCGGGACTCGACCCGGTGCCGGTGCGGCCCGGCCACCACTGACGCCGGCCGAGACACAGCTTGGTATCGATCCCGGCGGCTCGGCCGGGGTCGCTGAGCGCGATGCGCGACGCGAGGCTTACTCTCGGCGAGTCCCTTAGCCACGGCGGCTGTGGCACCACCGCAGCGCCGCGGCTCGCCGGCACCGCGCAGGAGAACCCATGTCAGTGGACAGCGACGTCCGAAAGATCACCACCGATCCCGACCGACCACCGGTCGCGGTCATCGAGCCCAACACACTCAGCGGCCGGGCCAAGGTGATCCTCGGCGTCATCGCCGTGCTGGCCGCCGTCGGGTGGACGATGCTCGCGATCGTGCGCGGCGAGCACGTCAGCTCGATGTGGTTCGTGCTCGCCGCGGTCGGCAGCTATCTCATCGCGCTGCGCTTCTACGCCCGCTTCATCGAACGCAAGGTCCTCAAGCCCGACGACACGCGGGCGACCCCGGCCGAGGTGCACGACAACGGCAAGGACTTCATGCCGACCGACCGGCGGGTGCTCTTCGGGCACCACTTCGCGGCGATCGCGGGTGCCGGCCCCCTCGTCGGACCCGTGCTGGCCGCCCAGATGGGCTACCTGCCGGGCACGCTGTGGATCATCTTCGGTGTCATCTTCGCCGGTGCCGTGCAGGACTACATGGTGTTGCACGCCTCGATGCGTCGCAACGGCCGCAGCCTCGGTCAGATCGCGCGCGACGAGCTGAGCCCCTTCGGCGGCTGGGTCGCCATCATCGGCGTCTTCACCATCATGATCATCATCATCGCGGTGCTCGGGGTCGTCGTCATCGGCGCCCTCGCCGAGAGCGCCTGGGGCGTCTTCTCGATCGCGATGACGATCCCGATCGCCCTCTTCATGGGCGTCTACCTGCGTTTCCTGCGACCCGGCAAGGTCAGCGAGGTCTCCCTCATCGGCGTCGCGCTGCTGCTCGCCTCGATCATCGGCGGCAAGTGGATCGCCGACTCGGCGACCCTGGCCCCCTACTTCACGCTCGACAAGCCGTCGCTCGCGCTGTGGCTGGCCGGCTACGGCTTCTGCGCCTCCGTGCTGCCGGTGTGGCTGCTGCTGGCGCCGCGCGACTACCTGTCGACGTTCATGAAGGTCGGCACGATCGCCGGCCTGGCGCTGGCGATCCTGCTCGTCAACCCCGACATCAAGATGCCGGCGATGACGCACTTCGCGCTCGACGGCACCGGGCCCGCGTTCGCCGGTTCGCTCTTCCCGTTCCTGTTCATCACGATCGCGTGCGGGGCGATCTCGGGCTTCCACGCCCTGATCTCCTCGGGCACGACCCCCAAGCTGCTGGAAAAGGAGAGCCAGGCCCGCGTCATCGGTTACGGCGGCATGCTCACCGAGAGCTTCGTCGCGATCATGGCCCTCGTCGCCGCCTGCATCCTCGACCAGCACCTCTACTTCGCGATGAACGCACCCGCCGCTGCCACCGGCATGGGCCAGGCCGTCCCCACCCCCGAGACCGCGGCCGCCTACACCAACGGGCTGCACCTGGTGAACCAGGCCGGGCAACCCCTGCCGGACATCAGCGCGGACTACTTCGCCCAGCAGGCGATCGACGTGCACGAGCACACGATCATCTCCCGCACCGGTGGCGCGCCGACGCTGGCCATGGGCATGGCCGAGGTCATGAGCAAGATCCCGCTGCTCGGCGACAAGGCGTTCTGGTATCACTTCGCCGTCATGTTCGAGGCCCTGTTCATCCTCACGACGATCGACGCCGGCACCCGCGTCGCCCGGTTCATGCTGTCCGACACCATCGGCAACATCCCCGGCCTGGGCAAGTTCAAGGACGCCTCCTGGCGCGTCGGCGCCTGGCTCTGCTCCGCACTCGTCGTGCTCGCGTGGGGATCGATCCTCTACATGGGCGTCACCGACCCCCTCGGCGGCATCAACATGCTCTTCCCGCTCTTCGGCATCGCCAACCAGCTCCTCGCCGGCATCGCCCTGTGCGTGATCTTCACGATCACGATCAAGAAGGGGCTCGTCACGTGGTCGTGGATCCCCGGCGTGCCCATGGTGTTCGTGCTCGTCGTGACCCTGACGGCCTCCTACCAGAAGATCTTCAGCCCCGACACCAAGCTCGGTTACTGGTCGCTGCGCAACGCCGCGATCGCCGCGAAGGAGGCCGGCAAGACGAGCTTCCAGGCCGCCAAGACCCCGGAACAGATCGACGTCGTCATCCGCAACACGTTCGTGCAGGGCACCCTGTCGATCGTGTATGCGGTGCTCGTGCTCATCGTCTTCTGCACGGCGCTCTACGTGTCATTCAAGGCGCTGCGCGCCGGCGGCGCTCCGACCACCGAGGACGAGCGCGTCGACTCCCACATCTTCGCCCCGCGCAGCTTCGTGCCCAGCGCCGCGGAGAAGGAGGTGCTCGCCGAGTGGGAGGCCGCCGGGCTCGACCCGACGCCCGTGCGACGCGCGCATCATTGACGCACTCGCAGAATTGAGCCCACGGACGGGCCATGCGACAGGGCCGCCGGCGAAACTCGTGGGCGGCCCTGCGCGTGCGTGGTACGCGGGGTCGGGCTCGCTCGCGTCGGGGCCGGGCTGCGCCGGTCGGGCTCGCTCGCGAGGGTCGGTGACGCGTGGCTGGCGTGCGCCCGTGTGGTCGACGGCGTCGTTGCCGGGGGCGCATGATGGTGCCATGACCGACGTCCTGGCTTCCGCGCGCCGCACCGCCGCCGCCGTGCGCTGGTATTGGCGCGGCATCACGGGCGCCGACGCCTACGAGCGCTACGTCGACCACCTCCAGCGCACTCACCCCGACGCTCCGATCCCCTCCGAACGCGACTTCTGGCGCGAGAAGTATGCCGAGATGGAGCGCAACCCCAAGACCCGCTGCTGCTGACGGGCCTGTGCTGGACGCCCGCTGCTGCCGCCATCTGCTCACTGCGACGACGCCAGTGCCACGGCGGCGACGCCACGATTTGCAGCCATGCGAGGCTCCTGACCACGCGCTGCCGCCGGCAGGCACTGGTGCTCAACTCGGCGCCGCCGGCTCGCGACCCTCGCTGCTTGGCCGCTACTCCTGCTACTGCACGTCGTAGGCGCTACCCGACGTCCGGCGGAGGGAGGCGCCGGCTGGTGCGGGCCCCTCGCGCCCCGATCGGGTGCAGGCAGATCCCGTCGGCGAAGACGCGATTAGGCTGAGCCGGTGAGCGAGAGCATGCGAGTAGCAGTGATCGGGGCCGCGGGCCGGATGGGCTCGACGGTCTGCGAGGCCGTCACGGCGGCCGACGGAATGGAGCTCGTCGGTCGGTTCGATGCGGGCGACGACCTCGGGGATCTGGGCGGCGCGCAGGTCGTCGTCGAGTTCAGCGTGCCGGACGCGTCGCTGGCCAACGTCCTGCACTGCATCTCGCGCGGCGTGCACGCGGTCGTCGGCACCACGGGCTGGGACGAGGAGCGCCTCTCCTCCGTGCGGCAGGCGCTGCACGAACAGCCCGGCGTCGGCGTGCTCATCGCCCCGAACTTCGCCATCGGCGCGCTGCTCATGATGAGCTTCGCGCGCCAGGCGGCCCGCTTTTACGAGTCGGTCGAGGTCATCGAGTTGCATCACCCGGCCAAGGTCGACGCCCCGTCGGGCACGGCGGCGCGCACGGCCCGCCTCATTGCCGAGGCCCGCGCGGACGCGGGGCTCGGACAGGTGCCGGACGCGACGAGCCACGACCCCGGTGGTGCCCGCGGCGCCGACGTCGACGGGATCCGCGTGCATTCCGTGCGCCAGCGCGGCCTCGTTGCGCATCAGGAGGTCCTCTTCGGCGCCGAGGGCGAAGCCCTCACCGTGCGACACGACTCGTTCGACCGCATCAGCTTCATGCCGGGCGTGCTCGAGGGCGTCCGCGGCGTCGCCGAGCACCCGGGCCTCACCGTCGGCCTGGAGCACTACCTCGAGCTCTGATCCGCGCATCGGCCCACCGACGGTCTGACGGCGGCACGCCACACAGCCGGGCCCCTCGTGCCGCCCGCCGAAGGCTGAGGCTCCAGCCCACAGCACGAAAGGCTGGGGTCCTGCCCGGGCGGTAGCCACAGCACCGCCCTCAGCCAGAACCCCAGCCCTCGTTCGCTCGGTGGGAACGCGGAATCTCAGTGGTGCGCGGGCGGGTGATCGCCGGGGTCGAAATCGTCGGGCACGACGACGGGCCGCAGCCGCGCCCACGCCATGAAGCCGCCACCGACGACGAGGAGCAGCACGCCGATGACCAAGTTGGCGTTGATGTCCCCCGTCTTCTCGGGCGCCTGCCCGCCCGGCATGAAGCTGTAGATGGTGAGGATGAGCCCGTAGATGCCGAGCAGCGCACCGATGAAGTTGCGGATGTCGAAGGCGCCGGCCGTGTGACGGCCCTTGGTCGTGGGTGTCTTGGTCATGAGTGCGCTCCGATCAGAACATCACGTTGAGGACGATGACCATGACGAGCGCGATGAGCGCCAACGGCACGGTGCGCTGGAAGAACGGCATCGACGCTTCTTCGGGGTCGACGAGGCTTTCCTTGGGCGTCTCGGAATAGACGAGGCCGACCAGCTCGGACGACGGTTTGGGTTGGGTCATGAGGGTCACGACGACGCTGACGAGAATGTCGACGACGAATGCCGTGGACGCCGCGACGAAGGCGAGCCCCTGCCCCGGCAGCGTGAACACTCCACCGAAGGTCGAGGCGCTCCACAGCGCGATCGCCGACAGCGTGCCCGCGACGAGCCCCGCCCAGCCCGCGGTCGACGTCATCCGGCGCCAGAACATACCGAGGATGAACGTCGCGAAAAGCGGGGCGTTGAAGAAGCCGAAAAGGGTCTGCAGGTAGTCCATGACGTTGCCGAAGTTGCCGGCGATGAGGGCCGTGAAGATCGCGATGACCGTGGCTCCGATCGTCGCCAGTCGGCCCATGCCGAGGTAGTACTCGTCCTCGCGGTCCTTGACGACATACCCCTGCCAGATGTCGAAGCTGAAGACCGTGTTGAAGGCCGAGATGTTGGCCGCCATGCCGGCCATGAAGGCCGCGAGCAGGCCCGCGATGGCGAGTCCGAGCAGGCCGTTGGGCAGCACGTCACGCATGAGATAGAGCAACGCGTCGTTGTATTTGACACCCTCGCCCGAGGCTCCACCGGGCACCTCGGCGCCGCCCTTGATCTGGATGATCTCGTTGACGAGCACGGCGGCGATCATGCCGGGGACGATCGTGATGAAGGGGACGAACATCTTGGGGAAGGAACCGATGATCGGCGTCTTGCGGGCCGCGGAGATCGAGTTGCTCGCCATCGCGCGCTGCACCTCGACGAAGTTCGTCGTCCAGTAGCCGAAGGAGAGCACGAAACCGAGGCCGAAGACGATGCCGAAGACCGACCAGAACGGGCTCTCGAAGCCGGACAGCGCCGTGCCGGGCCAGGAGTGCAGCTGCTCGGCGGCCGGCGGCACGTCGGGGTGTGACGCCGCGAAGTCGGTGATGCGCTGCTCGAGGCCGGACCAGCCGCCGACCCGGTGCAGACCGATGATCGTCAGCGGCAGCAACGAGGCGACGATGACGAAGAACTGCAGCACCTCGTTGTAGATCGCGGCCGACAGACCGCCGAGCGTGATGTAGGAGAGCACGATCGCGGCCGCGACGACGAGCGCCACCCACTGCGGCCAGCCCAGCAGCGCGTGCACGATCGAGGCCAGCAGGAAGAGGTTGACGCCGGCGATGAGCAGCTGCGCGAGGGCGAAGGAGATCGCGTTGACGAGGTGTGCCCCCGGCCCGAACCGGCGGAGCATGAACTCGGGCACCGACCGGACTTTCGAGCCGTAATAGAACGGCATCATGACGACGCCGAGGAAGAGCATCGCGGGGATGGCGCCGACCCAGAAGTAGTGCACCGTCGGCATACCCAGCTGAGCGCCCGTCGCCGACATGCCCATGATCTCGACGGCGCCGAGGTTGGCCGAGATGAAGGCCAGGCCGGTGACCCAGGCGGGCAGCGAACGCCCCGAGAGGAAGAAGTCGATGGAGTCGGACACCTGGCGCCGGGCCATGAGGCCGATGCCGAGCACGAAGATGAAGTAGATGGCGACGAGCACGTAGTCGACGGCGTTGGCCTCGATGAGTGTGCCTTGCGCCGGCATGAGCCCCGGGACAGTCGATGACGGTGTCACGATCGACACGATCGGTGGCATGGCCTGCATTGGTGCCCCGTTCATCCGTAGTGTCCGCGCGCCGGCGCGGTCGCGACAGCGTTGTCGCGACCGGAAGCATACGCCGCGCGGCACGCGACGCACACGGACGCCGACAGTCGCTGCCGGATCGTGACCTGTGTGCGACACCCGGCCGTCGATGCGATGAGCATCCTGGAACGACGGCAGCATTCGCGCAGGCCCGCGGGCCGTTGGTCCCTGCCGGGCCGGTCCCGCGTCGCCTTACCTTTCCCACAAGGCGCGTGAGGCCGCCTACTTCGACAACGACGACGAACGAGGACGACGATGGTCGACGCGGACCCCGCTATCCACAGTGCCGCCCGAGATGTCACCCGCACCCCCGATCTCGCCGCATCGGCGGGCCGAGTCGCCCCGGTGCGCAACCGCATGCCCGTGTATGTCGACCTGCTGCCACCGTGCAACGCGGGCTGCCCGGCGGGCGAGAACATCCAGGAGTGGCTGCGACTCATCAAGTCCGGCGACCCGCAGGCCGCGTGGCGGCAGCTCACGACCGACAACCCCTTCCCCGCCATCCACGGGCGCGTCTGCTACCACCCCTGCGAGACCGCCTGCAACCGGGCCGAACTCGACTCGGCCATCTCGATCCACGGCGTCGAGCGACACCTCGGCGACCTCGCTGTCGAGCACGGCTGGGCCTTCCCCCGCCCCGAGCGCGAGTCGGGTCGACGCGTGCTCATCGTCGGTGGCGGCCCCTCGGGCCTGTCGGCCGCCTACCATCTGCGGCGCGTCGGCCACGACGTCGAGATCCGCGACTCCGCGCCCCAGCCGGGGGGCATGATGCGCTACGGCATCCCCGAATACCGGCTCCCCCGGCATGTGCTCGACGCCGAGATCGGGCGCCTCGTCGACATGGGCGTGCGCATCGTCACCGACCACACGGTCACCGACCTGATCGCCGAGCAGACCGCCGGCGGCTTCGACGCCGTCTTCGTCGCCGTGGGGGCGCACCTGAGCAAGCGCGTCGACATCCCGGCGCGCGACGCCGGCAAGATCGTCGACGCGGTGAGCTTCCTGCGCGACGTCGCCTCCGGGCAGCGCCCGGTGCTCGGCCGCCGGGTCGCCGTCTACGGCGGCGGCAACACGGCGATGGACGCCGCCCGCGTCGCCCGCCGCCTCGGCGTGGAGGAGTCGATGGTCGTCTATCGCCGCACGCGCGACCAGATGCCCGCGCACCACGAGGAGGCGGCGGACGCCGAGCGCGAGGGCGTGACGATGAACTGGCTGCGCACGATCACCGAGGTCGACGACGACCTCACGGTCGAGATCATGGAGCTCGACGAGCACGGCAAGCCGCGCGGCACGGGCCGCTACGAGAAGCTCGAGGCCGACACCGTCATCCTCGCCCTCGGGCAGGAGGCCGACACGGCTTTCCTGCAGGGCATCCCGGGGCTGCGGTTCGAGGGCGACGTCGTGCAGGTCGACCCGATGACGCTCATGACCGACGTGCCCGGGCTCTTCGCCGGCGGCGACGCTGTGCCGTCCGAGCGCACGGTGACCGTCGGGGTCGGCCACGGCAAGAAGGCCGCCCGTAGCATCGACCGCTGGCTGCGCGCCGAGCCGGTGCCGCAGAAGATCAAGCACCCCATCGTCGAGCTCGACGATCTGCACCTGTGGTATTTCGGCGACTACAAGCGCGGCGCCCAGCCCGAGCTCGACCCGAGCATGCGCGTCGACGACTTCGAGGAGGTCGTCGGCGGGCTCGACGCGGCGGCGGCCCTCACCGAGGCTTGGCGCTGCCTGAGCTGCGGCAACTGCATCGAATGCGACGGCTGCCTCGGCGCGTGCCCGGAGGACGCCGTCATCAAGCTCGGCAAGGGCTTCCGTTACCGCTACGACTACGCCAAGTGCACCGGCTGCGGCACCTGCTACGAGCAGTGCCCGGTGCACGCCATCGACATGGTCGCCGAGGGCAGACCGGACCTGCCGTTGACCGGACCGGGCGCGCGGATGCGCGCCACCGACCCCACGCTGGCGGGCCTGGCCGAGACCGCCGCCGCACAGGAAGGGCTGCAGCGATGACCCGGGCGATCCTCGACGGCAACGGCGCTGCGGCGTCGGTCGCCTACCGACTCAACGAGCTGTGCAGCATCTATCCGATCACGCCGAGTTCGACGATGGCCGAGCTGGCCGACGAGTGGTCGGCCCGCAAGATGACGAACGTCTGGGGCACGATCCCGACCGTCATCGAGATGCAGTCCGAGGGAGGCGCGGCGGGCGCGATGCACGGGGCGCTCCAGGGCGGGGCGTTGAGCACGACGTTCACGGCCAGCCAGGGCCTGCTGCTCATGATCCCCAACATGTACAAGATCGCCGGCGAGCTGACGAGCACGGTCTTCCACGTCGCGGCCCGCTCGCTGGCGACCCAGGGTCTGTCGATCTTCGGCGACCACCAGGACGTCATGGCGGTGCGCCAGACCGGCTTCGCGCTGCTGGCGTCGGCCTCGGTGCAGGAGGCGCACGACCTCGCCGCGATCGCCCAGCTCGCGACGCTGCGCTCCCGGGTGCCGTTCCTGCACTTCTTCGACGGCTTCCGCACGAGCCACGAGCTCAACACCCTCGAGCTGCTCAGTGACGACGACCTGCGCGCCTACGTGCCGACGGACCTGCTGCGCGCGCACCGGGATCGGGCGCTGTCGCCGGAGCATCCGTTCATCCGCGGCACGGCGCAGAACCCCGACGTGCACTTCCAGGCCCGGGAGACCGCCAACCGCTTCTACCTGGCGGTGCCGGGCATCGTCGCCGAGTGCATGACCCAGTTCGGTGAACTCACCGGCCGGCACTACGACATCGTCAGCTACACCGGCGCCCCGGATGCCGAGCGCGTCGTCGTCGTCATGGGCTCGGGGGCCGAAGTCGTCGAGGAGACGTGCCGCCACCTCATGGAACAGGGTGAGAAGGTCGGCGTGGTGCGGCTGCGGCTCTACCGGCCGTTCCCGACGCAGGCGGTGCTCGACGCGCTGCCCGCGACCGCCCGCCGGATCGCCGTGCTCGACCGCACGAAGGAGCCGGGCGCCGGCGGCGAGCCGCTCTTCCTCGACATCTCCTCCGCTCTCGGCGAGGCCTACGCCCGCGGCGAGCGGGAACACGCGCCGATCGTCATCGGCGGCCGCTACGGCATCTCCAGCAAGGACTTCACACCCGCGCAGGCGGCTGCGGTCTACGCCGAGCTCGCGCAGGAGTCGCCCCGGCCCCGCTTCACCGTCGGCATCATCGACGACGTCACCCACCTGTCGCTGAGCGTCGGGCCCGACCTGCGGGTGCTGCCCGAGGGCACGGTCGGTGCGGTGTTCTACGGCCTGGGCTCCGACGGCACCGTCGGCGCCAACAAGAACACGATCAAGATCCTCGGGGCGCGCCCCGCGACCTACGCGCAGGGCTACTTCGTCTACGACTCCAAGAAGTCCGGCTCCCGCACGGTCTCGCACCTGCGGTTCGGACCCGGGGAGCTGCGGGCGCCCTATCTCATCGGGCAGGCCGACTTCATCGGCTGCCACCACATGTCGATCCTCGAGCGGGTCGACATCCTGGAGTTCGCCAAGCCGGGCACGGTGCTCCTCGTCAACTGCCCGTTGCCGACCGAGCAGGTGTGGGACGCCCTCCCGCGGCCGCTGCAGGAGCGGATCATCGAGCTGGGCATCGAGCTGTACGCGATCGACGCCACGGCGGTCGCCCGCGCGGCGGGCCTGGGCAACCGCACCAACACCGTGCTGCAGACCTGCTTCTTCGCGATCTCCGGGGTCATGCCGGCGGACGAGGCGATCGCCGCCGTCAAGGAGGCGATCACCAAGACCTACAGCCGCAAGAGCGCCGAGATCGTCGAGAAGAACCACGCCGCGGTCGACCGCGCGCTCGCCCATCTGCACCGCATCGACGTGCCGGAGCAGGTCACCTCGCAGGCCGACCTCATCCCGCCGGTGCCGGCCGATGCGCCGGACTTCGTGCGCTCGGTGACGGCGGAGATGCTCGCGGGCCGCGGAGACGCGCTGCCGGTCAGCGCCCTGCCGGTCGACGGCACCTACCCCAGCGGCACCACCGCCTACGAGAAGCGCAACATCTCCGAGGTCGTCGCCGTCTGGGACAAGGACGCGTGCATCCAATGCGGCAACTGCGCGATGGTCTGCCCGCACGGGGTCATCCGCGCCAAGCGCTACCGCCCGAAGCACCTCGAGGGCTCGCCGGAGAGCTTCGACGTGGCGCCGCTCAACGCGGCCGGCATCCCCAACGAGCACTTCACCTTGCAGGTCTATGCCGAGGACTGCACCGGATGCGGCCTGTGCGTCGAGGCCTGCCCGGTCAAGCCCCTCGGCATGATCGACCGCAAGGCGATCAACCTGGAGAGGGTGCCCGAGCGCGAGCGTCAGCCGGTGCGCACCAATGTCGCCTTCTTCGAGACGATCCCGGTCAACACCCGCTCCAAGGTCGACTTCGGCACGGTCCGCGGCATCCAGTATCTCGAGCCGCTCTTCGAGTTCTCGGGCGCGTGCTCCGGGTGCGGCGAGACGCCCTACGTCAAGCTCGTCACCCAGCTGTTCGGTGACCGGGCGATGGTGGCGAACGCGACCGGCTGCAGCTCGATCTACGGCGGCAACCTGCCGACGACGCCGTGGACGACCAACGTCGCCGGCCGCGGCCCGGCCTGGAGCAACAGCCTCTTCGAGGACAATGCGGAGTTCGGGCTCGGCATGAGGCTGGCCGCCGACCTGCAGGCCGACCTCGCCAACAACCGCCTGCTCGCGCTGCGCGACGAGCTGGGCGCCGACCTCGTCGACGCGATCCTGCACGCCCCGCAGAGCAGCGAATCCCAGATCCTCGCCCAGCAGTCCCGGGTCGAGGAGCTGCGATCGCGGCTCGACGGGCGCGAGGGCCCGGCCTATGACGACCTGCGCAGCGTCGTCGATCACCTCGTGCGGCGCAGCGTCTGGATCATGGGCGGCGACGGCTGGGCCTACGACATCGGCTCGGGCGGCCTCGACCACGTGCTGGCGACCGGGCGCGACGTCAACATCCTCGTCATGGACACGGAGGTCTACTCCAACACCGGCGGTCAGAGCAGCAAGTCGACGCCGATGGGCGCGGTCGCGAAGTTCGCCGCAGCGGGCAAGACGACGAACAAGAAGGACCTGGCCCTGCAGGCCAGCGCCTACGGTCACGTCTACGTCGCGCGCGTCGCGATGGGCGCCGACCCGCAGCAGGCGTTGACGGCGTTCCGCGAGGCGGAGAGCTATGACGGGCCGAGCCTCATCATCGCCTACAGCCACTGCATCGCCCACGGCATCGACATGCGCAAGGGCCTGGAGCAGCAATACCGCGCGGTCAACAGCGGGCACTGGCCGCTCATGCGCTACAACCCGGTGATCCGGGAGTCGGGCGGCAACCCGTTCCTCCTCGACAGCCCCCGGCCACGGCTCACGCTGCGCGACTACCACTCGCGAGAGCTGCGCTTCCGGATGTTGGAGTCGGCCGACCCCGCGGAGGCCGAGCGCCTCCTGGAGCTGGCCCAGGCCCAGGTAGACCGACGCTGGGCCGAATACGAACAGCTCGCCGCCCGCGGGGCCGGCGAGTTCGCCGCCGACGCACGGAGGGACAGCTGATGGACCTGACCACTCGCTATCTGGGCCTGACCCTGAAGAACCCGGTCGTCGCCTCGGCGGGGCCGCTGCAGCAGAGCCTCGACGGCGTGAAGTCGCTCGCGGCGGGTGGGGTCGGCGCCATCGTGCTCGGCTCCCTCTTCGAGGAGCAGCTGCGGCACGAGGCGGCCCGCGACGCGATGCTGGAGGACTTGCACGAGGACTCGTTCGCCGAGTCGCTGTCCTACTTCCCGACGACGCCGGTCCGCAACTCGGGCCTCACCTACCGCTACCTCAACCTGCTCGAACGCAGCGTCAGCGCCGTCGACGTGCCGGTCATCGCGAGCCTCAACGGCTCCACCGTCGGCGGCTGGACGGACTTCGCGCGCCGCATGCAGGACGCGGGCGCCTACGCCATCGAGCTCAACATCTACCTCGTGCCCGGTGACGTCAGCACCAGCGGCCGAGAGGTCGAGGACAGGCACGTCGAGATCTTGCAACGGGTGCGCGAGGTCGTGACGATCCCGGTGGCGGTCAAGCTGTCGCCGTTCCTGTCGTCGATCGGTCAGCTCGCGACGCGCCTCGACGAGGCGGGAGCCGACGGGCTCGTGCTCTTCAACCGTTTCCTCCAGCCGGAGGTCGACGTCGAGGCCGTGGCGACGACCGCCGGCGTCTACCTCTCCCACCCCGAGGAGGGTCGGCTGCCGCGCACGTGGATCGCCGCGCTGCGCGGGCGGGTGCGGACGAGTCTGGCGGGCACGTCGGGCGTCACGACCGCCGACGACGTCGTGCGCTACCTGCTCGCCGGCGCCGACGTGGCGATGACGACCTCCGCCCTGCTGCGGCAGGGCCCCGGGCACGCCCGTTCGCTCGTCGACGGGTTGTCCCGGTGGATGCAGCGCAAGGAGTTCGACTCGGTCGACGCGATGCGCGGCCTGCTCGCCGTGCCGCCCGGGATCGACGCGACGGCCTACGAACGCGCCGGCTACGTCTCGGCGCTGGAGAAGGCCAGGAACGTCTACGGCGCGCTCGTCTAGCTGTCGCCTGGCCCCGGCCCGGCCTGGAGGCCGTGACGCCCGAGGTCAGGCCGGCAGCGGCAGCAGGGTCGGGTCGAGGATCCGGTCGGAGATCTCGACGTGGCTGTGCACCATGCGAACCCGCGTCAGCGCCTCGCGCCACCCGGCGACGACGCGCCAGTCGGGCGCCCGCATGGGACGCGGCGAGAGCAGATACATGTCCGCGCCGCCGAGAGCGCCCAGGATCTGCGTGGCGGGCTCGATCACGCCGGCCCGGGTCAGGTGGTAGTAGGTGTACCCCGACCCCGCCATGAGGGCGTCGAGCTCACCGCGCGCCCGGGCGGGCAGCACTTCGAGCAGGATCCACGGCCGGTGCCGCTCGATGACGCGCCGGGCCCCACGCAGCACGGCGGCCTCGGTCGACTCGGTGTCGATCTTGAGGATCGCCGGGCGCAACCGGCGCCGGGCGCAGAACGCGTCGACGGTCGTGCCCGGCACGACGAGCTGCTGCACGGACTGCCGGAACTGCGGGTTGAGCGAGTTGGAGGCGTCCGACGTGTTCGACACGTAGAGGGTGACCGGCCCCACCCGGTCCCCCACCGCGCTCCGGTGCACGCGGATCGGCAGGCCGCTGACCCGCGCGGAGCGCCGGGCCGCCGCCGCGACCCGCGGCGTCGGCTCGAACGCGTGCACGGCCCGGCCGCCGTGGGCGGCGGCGAGCAACCCGTAGAGCCCGACGTTGGCGCCGATGTCGAGCACGGCGCCCGGACCGGCGAGGTCGAGCACCGCGAGAAACGTCTCCAGGGCGAACGGCTCATAACCGGCCAGGCCGCGCTTGACGAGCGCCTTGGGGATGAAGAGGTCGTCGGGTGCCTCGATGACGACCGGCGCGAGGGCGGGTCGCCAGCCGGTCGGCGTCGACTGCGTGATCTCGACGCGCCGCAGCGACACCTTGCCCCCCAGCCCGCGCTCGACGAGCGGCTGCAACCGGCTGCGGTGCTGCACGGGAATCCTGCGGTAGAGCGCCCGCGCGCCCGTCAGACCGCGCTCGGCGATTCGGCTGTAGTCCATGGGCGCCCAGGCTAGGGGCGGCCGGCGACCCACGGCAGCGCGCACCCACAGCACTCGGACGATCGTCCAGATTCGGTAACGTGGCTCCGGAGTGCCCACGGTCACGATCCCCACGCGATCGGGTCCGGGGCGCTCGGCGGAGGAGCTTCAGGGGAGGCTCACCCGGGGGCATGGAGGGGACGCGGGGACGCCGCCCGCCGGAGGTCGCTCACCAGCACCGACGACTCCGTCGCGCCACCGACACGCCGCGCACCAGCCAGCACAGACGCACGAGCCAGCAGACGCACCAGACAACACAGACGCACACGACACGCGGACGAGCACCGCGCAGACGACGCACACGGGGGACGACACATCGTGGCCGACGCATCACGCCCAGGGGCGGACACGGCATCGACGACGCAGGGGACGGGGCCGAAGGGCTCACGGGCGCGCTGGTGGGGGGCGGCGGGCCTCGCGGTGCTCGTCGCCGCTGCGGGCGCCGGCTTCACGCTCAAGGACCGGTTCTTCGAGCCCGAGCCGCTGCCGCGACACCCCGCGCAGGCGACGGTGACCGTGCGGCCGGACCAGCCGCTCAACACGTTCCCGGGCGTGGCCGCGCTCGGCGCCGGCATCGACGGCCTCGAGAAGGGTGAGATCGACAAGGTCTGGACGCAGGAGAACCTCGACCTCATGAAGTCGGCGGGCTTCGGCCCGTTGAGCTTCCGGCTGCGCACGGAGTTGGGCATCAAGGCCTGGCACTGGCACTCCGAGGGCACGTGGAGCGACCCGGCGAAGAAGCAGGGCTACTGGACCGGCAACCCGACATCCGGGGCCGACCCGGGAGTCACCTACGGCTACAGCCTGCCCCGGCGCGGCAACACGATCGACCAGGCCGGCAACGACGGCTACAGCCGGCTCACCGACGGCGACCAGTCGAGCTACTGGAAGTCGAACCCCTACCTCGACCCGCACTTCACGAAGAAGGTCGACGCGGCGCACCCGCAGTGGGTCGTCGTCGCGTTCAACGAGCCGACCGCGGTCGACACCCTGAAGATCGCCTGGGGGGCGCCGTTCGCGCGCACGATCAAGGTGCAGCGCTGGGAGGGCAGCGACGGGGCGCTGTTCCCGATCGGCAAGGACAGCGGCTGGCGCGACGTGCCCACGACCGACTTCACCGGCACCGGCGGCACGCAGACCGCGCGCTTCGCGCCGAGCCCCATCACGACCGAATACGTGCGCATCCTGCTCAGCGACCCGTCGGGCACCGCCGAGCCGGGCTCGACCGACGTGCGCGACTCGCTCGGCTTCGCGATCCGCGAGCTGCAGGTCGGCCGCACCACCGGCGGGTCGTTCGTCGACGCCGTCACCCACAAGGCCGACAACACCCAGACCCGCACGTACACCTCGTCCACCGACCCGTGGCACCGCGAGACCGACCTCGACGGCCGCCAGGAGCACGCCAGCTTCAAGCGCGTGTTCGAGAGCGGTCTGACGAAGGACAAGCCGCTCATGGTGCCGGTGCCCGTGCTCTACGGCGTGCCCGAGGACGCGGGCAACCTGCTGCGTTATCTGCGCCAGCAGGGCTACCCGGTGACCCAGATCGAGATGGGCGAGGAGCCCGACGGGCAGCACGCCGAGCCCGAGCACTACGCGGCGCTCTACGAACAGGTGGCCGACTCGCTGAAGTCGGTCGACGACACGATCCAGATGGGCGGGCCTGGCTATCAGACGGTGCTGCCCAACTGGGTGCACTGGCCGGACGCCTCCGGCAACCGGTCGTGGACCGGCCGGTTCGTCAACGCGCTCAAGGCGTCGGGCCGCATGGACGACTTCGACTTCTTCTCGTTCGAGTGGTATCCGTTCGACGATGTCTGCGCCGACCCGGCCAAGCCCATCGCGCAGAACCCCAAGCTGCTCGAGGACATCGTCGCCAAGCAGCGCGAGGCCGGGCTGCCCCAGGACATGCCGATGGTCATCACCGAGCTCGGTTACTCGGCGTTCGCCGGCCAGCCGGAGGTCGAGCTGCCGGGGGCGATCCTCAACGCCGAGTCGAGCGCGAAGTTCCTCCAGCTCGGCGGGCAACACGTGTACTTCTACGGGCTGGAGCCCAACTGGGTCTTCCAGGAGGAGGAGGGCAAGTCCTGCAACACGTGGGGCAACCTCATGCTCTTCCAGTTCTTCGACGACTTCCGGACGCGGCCGATCGCCACCTACTACGGGGCGCGGATGCTCACGGGGTCATGGGTCTCGGGCGAGGATCAGCACACGCTCATCGCGTCGGGCACGGCGCCCGGCGAGCTGGCGCAGACGACCCCGGCACGGGACGGCGGCGACCTGGCGTCGGTCGTGACCTCCTACGCGGTGGAGCGGCCGGACGGGCGCCTGTCGGTGATGCTCTTCAACAAGGACCCGCGGCGGCCGGTGACGGTGCGCCTGGAGTCGGACAACGGCGACGGGGCCAGGGTGCTGCGCGGAGAGCTGCAGGTCGAGCAGTACTCGCCGCAGCAATACCAGTGGGATCCGACGCCCGGCAAGGACAGCCACGGCCGGCCCACGCGCAACGACCCGCCGGTGCAGAGCATGCTTCCCGAAGCGCAGGGCGCGATCGTCACGCTCCCGCCGTATTCGATCAACGTCGTCACCGCGACCGACGACCGAGCCCACAGCCGGTAGCCCACAGCCGGTAGGAGGTGCGTCCGGCGGGTGCCGCGACCGCCGGACGGGCTCGGACCGGCGCAGATCGGCCCCGACAGACACGTCGGACACAGATCGGACACAGACGAGCGGGCCCACCCCCGGCAGGGGGTGGGCCCGCTTCGTCGACCGGTCCGCCGACGGCTCAGGCGTCCTCGGAGGTCGCCGGGGCGAGCTGCTCGTCGCCGTGAGCCTCGACGAGCGCGTCGGCCTCGGGCGTGTCGGTGCCCGTCTGGGCGCCCTCGTCGCCGCCGCGGCGACCGCGCCGGCGGTTGCGGCCGCGCGAACGCTCGCCGCGACCCTCGTGACGGCTCTCGCCGTGGCCTTCGTGACGGCTCTCGCCGTGGCCCTCGTGACGGCTCTCGCCGTGGCCCTCGTGACGGCTCTCGCCGTGGCCCTCGCTGTGAGCCTCACCGTCCCGCGACTCGTGCGCCGCGGCCGGGGCGGGATCCGCCTCGGTCTCCGCGCGCGTCACGGGGGCAGCGCCACCGGAGCCGTCGGCGCCCTCGCCCTCGGCGAGCACGGCGGCCAGGCTGAGCTTGCCGCGCGGGTCGATCTCCTTGAGCTCGACCTGCACCTTCTGCCCGATCTTGAGGACGTCGTCGACGGAGTCGATGCGCTTGCCGCCGACGAGCTTGCGCACCTCGGAGATGTGCAGCAGGCCGTCCTTGCCGGGCAGCAGCGACACGAACGCGCCGAACGTCGTCGTCTTGACGACCGTGCCGAGGAAGCGCTCCCCGACCTCGGGCATCGTCGGGTTGGCGATCGCGTTGATCGCGGCCCGCGCGGCCTCGGCGCTCGGCCCGTCGGTCGCGCCGATGTAGACCGTGCCGTCGTCCTCGATGGAGATGTCCGCGCCCGTGTCCTCCTGGATCTGGTTGATCATCTTGCCCTTCGGGCCGATGACCTCGCCGATCTTGTCGACCGGCACCTGCACGCTGATGACGCGCGGGGCGTAGGCCGACATCTCGTCGGGGGCGTCGATCGCCTCGTTCATGACGTCGAGGATGTGCAGGCGCGCGTCGCGGGCCTGCGTCAGCGCGCCGGCGAGCACGGTGGCGGGGATGCCGTCGAGCTTGGTGTCGAGCTGGATCGCCGTGACGAACTCGCGGGTGCCGGCGACCTTGAAGTCCATGTCGCCGAAGGCGTCCTCGGCCCCGAGGATGTCGGTCAGCGCGGCGTACTGGGTCTGGCCATCGATCTGCGCGGACACCAGACCCATCGCGATGCCCGCGACCGCCGCGCGCAGCGGCACGCCGGCGTTGAGCAGCGACAACGTGCTCGCGCAGACCGAGCCCATCGACGTCGAGCCGTTGGAGCCCAGCGCCTCGGACACCTGCCGGATCGCGTAGGGGAACTCCTCGCGCGTCGGCAGCACGGGCATGAGCGCCCGCTCCGCCAGCGCCCCGTGGCCGATCTCGCGGCGCTTCGGGGAGCCGACGCGACCGGTCTCACCGGTGGAGTAGGGCGGGAAGTTGTAGTTGTGCATGTAGCGCTTGCGCGTCACCGGCGAGAGGGTGTCGAGCTGCTGCTCCATGCGCAGCATGTTGAGCGTCGTGACGCCCATGATCTGGGTTTCGCCGCGCTCGAAGATCGCCGAGCCGTGCACCCGCGGGAGCACCTCGACCTCGGCGCCCAGGGCGCGGATGTCGGCGAGGCCGCGGCCGTCGATGCGCACCTTGTCGCGCAGGATCCGCTCCCGCACGAGCTGCTTCTGCACCGAGCGGTAAGCGGCCGAGACCTCCTTCTCACGACCCGCGAAGGGCTTGCCCTCGCCGGCGAGGTCGGCCTTGAGCTCGTCCTTGTAGGCGTCGAGCGCCTCCTCGCGCTCCTGCTTGGCGGCGATGCTCAGCAGCTCGCGCAGCTTGTCGGCGCTCGCCTGCTCGACGGCGGCGAAGACGTCGTCGGTGTAGTCGAGGAAGAGCGGGAACTCCTGCACCGGCTTGGCGGCCTGCTCCGCGAGTTCGGACTGCGCCTTGCACAGCGCGGCGATGAACTTCTTGGAGGCCTCCAGGCCCTCGGCGACGACCTCTTCGGTCGGGGCGCCCTTGCCCTGGTTCTTGACGAGATCCCAGGTGGACTCGGTCGACTCGGCCTCGACCATCATGATCGCGACGTCCTGGCTGCCGTCGGCGGCGGTGACGACCCGACCGGCGACGACCATGTCGAAGACCGAGCGCTCGATGTCGGAGAAGTTGGGGAACGCGACCCACTGGCCGTCGATGAGGCTGACCCGCACACCGCCGATCGGGCCGGAGAACGGCAGGCCGGCGATCTGGGTCGAGGCGCTGGCGGCGTTGATGGCGAGCACGTCGTACTGGTGGTCCGGGTTGAGGCTCAGGACCGTGATGACGACCTGGACCTCGTTGCGCAGGCCCTTGGTGAAGGTCGGGCGCAGCGGCCGGTCGATGAGCCGGCAGGTGAGGATCGCGTCCGTGCTCGGGCGGCCCTCACGACGGAAGAAGCTGCCGGGGATCTTGCCCGCGGCATACATGCGCTCCTCGACGTCGACGGTCAGCGGGAAGAAGTCGAAGCCTTCCCGCGGGTGCTTGCCGGCCGTCGTCGTCGACAGCAGCGCGGTGTCCTCGTCGAGGTAGGCCATGACGGCGCCACCCGCCTGCTTGGCCAGGCGCCCGGTCTCGAAACGGACCGTGCGGGTGCCGAACGAGCCGTTGTCGATGACGGCCTCGGCGAACGTGATGTCTGGACCCTCCATGGGCCCTCCTTTTCTTCAGCAATCCAGCCCGTGCATCGTCGTTGTGCACGTGCTTTCCTTCTCTGCCTGCGCCCGGCCCGAGAGGCTCAGGCGGGACGCAGCACCCGGCCGACGCCGCGGGCGGTGCCGGCGACGCGGGCGGGAAATCTGTGGGTCGACATGCCTCGGGTGGGCATGCGTCGAGGGCGGTTCCCCAGCGGGAACCGCCCTCGCGTGATGTCTGTGGTCAGCGACGCAGGCCCAGTCGCTTGATGAGCGAACGGTAGCGCTCGATGTCGGTGGTCTCGAGGTAGCGCAGCATGCGCTTGCGGCGACCGACGAGCAGCAGCAGCCCGCGGCGGCTGTGGTGGTCGTGCTTGTGGGCCCGAGCGTGCTCGGTGAGGTCCTTGATGCGCTGCGTCAGCATCGCGATCTGCACCTCGGGCGAGCCGGTGTCGCCCTCGGCCGTGGCGTACTCGGACATGATCTTCTGCTTGGTCTGGGCATCCAGAGGCACGGGGCAGACTCCTTAGGTGGTCTCGTTGCGCGGTGCACCGGGGGCGATTCCCTCGGGCGCTCTCGATCCGCGGCCGGAATACGGCAATCAGCAAGGCTACCAGCGGGTCCTGCCCGCGCCCTAATCGCGGGTGGACGACGCGGCAGGCGTGTCCACGGTGTGCTGACGCCGGCGGGCTGCACGCGCGGTGAGCTGCGCATCGGCCTCGCGCCGACCACCTGCCGGGGCCGGCGGGACGCCGCGGCTCTCCACCTGCGGCCGGCCGCCACGCCCCGGCCAGGTGCGATTTCAGTGGCGGTCAGTGCCTCCCAGACACAGCACCAACCGACAAGACACTCACCGACGCTGCACTCAGCGCGGCTTCTTCGGCCACTCGACGCGCGTCGCCTCCGCGAAGCGCCCGTCAAGATCCGCGAAGCGCCCGTCAAGATCCGCAAGATCCGCGCAGCGCCCGTCCAGGCCAGCCCTCGTCGGCGCCTCGACCCGCGTCGCGAACCCGCGGCCGCGTTCGGGTGCTTCCCAGCCCATCCCTCTACCGTAGGCGGATGCGCCCCCGAGCCCTCCTTGCCGCCCTCGCCCTCGGAGCACTCACCGGCTGCACCGCCACGACGTCGCCGGGCTCGACCGGCGGCGGGCAGTCGGCCGGCCCACCGCCCGCTCGCACCGCCGCGGCCGGTCAACTCGACCTCGGCGACCCGTTCGAGATCGCCGAGGTCGCGAGCTTCGACCAGCCGTGGGCGATGACGTTCCTGCCCGACGGGCGGGCGCTCGTCACCCAGAAGGGCGGCACGCTGCGGCTCGTCGACGTCGGCACCGGCGCGGCGATCGACGTCGCAGGCACGCCGCAGGTCGTCGACGCAGGACAGGGCGGGCTCGGCGATGTCGTGCTCGGGCCGACCTTCGAGCGGGACCGGACCGTCTACCTGAGCTGGGCGGAGGCCGGGGACGGTGGCGTGGGCGCGGCGGTCGGCCGCGCGAGGCTGACGACGGGCGACTCCCCTGCGCTGGAGGGCCTTCAGGTCATCTGGCGGCAGACGCCGAAGGTCGACGGCAGCGGTCACTTCGGGCATCGGCTGGCGTTCAGCCCGGACGGCGCGCACCTCTTCGTCAGCTCCGGAGAGCGGCAGACGATGGACCCCGCTCAGGACCTGACCAACACGCTCGGCACGATCGTGCGGCTCAACCCCGACGGCTCCGCCGCACAAGGCAACCCGTTCGCCGGTCGCGGCGGCGTCGCCGCGCAGATCTGGAGTTATGGGCACCGCAACCCGCTCGGCCTCGCCTTCGACGGCGCGGGCCACCTGTGGTCGAGCGAGATGGGCCCGAAGGGCGGCGACGAGCTCAACCTCATCGCCGCGGGCAAGAACTACGGCTGGCCCAAGGCGTCGAACGGCTCCCACTACTCCGGCGAGGACATCCCGGACCACGCTCCCGGTGACGGCTTGGAGGCACCCAAGGCATGGTGGAACCCGTCGATCTCGCCGAGCAGCCTCATGATCTACAGCGGCTCGATGTTCCCCGACTTCACCGGCGACGCCTTCATCGGCGCGCTGTCCGGGCAGGCGCTCCTGCGGGTGCATCTCGACGGCACGAGCGCGACGAAGGCGAACCAGTGGGACCTCGGCCAGCGCATCCGCGAGGTCGAGCAGGGCCCCGACGGGTCGATCTGGCTGCTCACCGACGCCAGCAACGGCGAGCTGCTGCACCTGACCCCGAAGGCGTGACCCGGCCGGAGGCGCCCGTGAGCGCCGGGATCGTGCTCTTCGACGACGACTGCGGATTCTGCCGGCGGGTCGCCGGGCTCGTGCGGCGCGGGCCGTTCGACGTCGACATCGCCTCGCTGCAGGGAGTGGACCTGGCAGCGCTCGGGGTCGACGCGGGTCGCGCGAGGCGGGACATGCCGTATGTCGCCGCGGACGGCCACGTCACCTACGGGCATCACGCGTGGGCTGCGGTGCTGTCCGCCGGCCCGCCACCGCTGCCGCTCCTGGGCCGCGCCCTCGCCGCCCCGCTCGTCGACCGCCCCGCGTCCGCCCTCTACCGCTGGGTCGCCGAACACCGCCACCGCCTCCCCGGAGGCAGCCCCACCTGCCGCCTCGACACGCCGAGAGGCTGACCGACGATCACGGGCGGCCGCAGGCGTCAAGGCAGGCCGACCCCCGCCCCTGAGACCGGGACACTGTCGGGACATGCCTGATCCTGCGCGCTTCGACGTCCGCCGGATCCAGCTGCGTCGCCGCGCGGCCTGTCGCCGTCTCGACACCCGCCGACCAGGCCGGTAGCCGGCAATGGGAAACCGTCGTCGACCCAGGCCTATATCGCGCGATATAGTTGCAGAATGGACAGCCTGCGTGAGCGGCGACTGCGGGCCGGACTGACGCAGGGTGAGCTCGCCCGGCGCAGCGGCGTGGCCCAGCCCAACATCGCGGCGTACGAGACCGGGCGTCGCGCGCCGTCGGCAGCGACGTGGCGGCGCCTCGAGATCGCCCTGCGGCCCGCTCCACGGGAGGCGCTGGCGCGACACCGCGACGAGGTCGTCGAGATCCTGAGCCGCTACGGGATGACCCAGCCCCGAGTCTTCGGCTCCGCGGCGACGGCGATCGATGCCGCAGCGAACGACCTCGACCTGCTCGTCGACGCCGCCGACGACCTCGACCTGCTCGATATCGTCGATGCGGGCGCCGAGCTCGAGGCGTTGCTCGGCGTGTCGGTCGACCTCGTGACGTCCCGGTCGCTGCGGACGGGGCACGAGATCCTGACGTCGGCGCAGGCCCTGTGAGCACAGGAGCTCAGCTGTCGGCCGAGGTCGTGGCCCGACTGCAGGACATCGCCCGACTGTGCTCGCGAGCGGAGGCCCTCGCTGCACGCGGCCGACACTGGTACGACAGCGACCCCGACCTCGATGTCCCCAAGCTGGCCGCGGACTCGCTCGTGCTCAAGCTCGGCGAAGCGGTCCGGCGACTGCCGGCGGACTTCCTCGCCGAGCGTCGCGCGGACCCGACCTGGCGACGCGCGATCGGGATGCGTCACCGGATCGCCCACGACTACGACGCCGTGGACTACGAGATCGTGTGGGCCGTCGTGTCGCGGCACGCCAGGGACCTGCGGGTCACGGTCGAGGGGTTCATCGAGGAGAGTGCGCCTCCGAGCCACCCCTGCGGCAGCCCGCCCTGACGCCTGCGGCGGGACGGGTCGACGGCGAATGCTGGGGGCACCCTCGGCACACCGGGTCGATCCGGGCCGCTCAGGCGTCGCGGGAGTAGAGCAGCAGGTCGTACGCCTCGCGGATGTGGGCCTCGACGGCCGCGGCGGCGGCGTCACCGTCGCCGGAGCGGACGGCGGCGAGGATCTCGCGGTGCGCGCACTGGAGGGTGGCGGCGAGCCTGGGCCAGTCGTCGGTGCGGCGGAACGCCTCGAGGATCGGGGCGCGCATCGAGGCGCGGATGGCGGTCGTCATGTCGGCGACGAGCCGGTTGCCGCCGGCCTCGGCGAGCGCGATGTGGAAGTCGCTGTCGAGCTCGTTGAAGCTCTCCTGCGGGAGATCGGGGGCGTCCATCGCCTCGACGAGCCCGGTCAGGTGGGCCAGTTCGGCGTCGGTGGCGTGCCGGGCCGCGAGCCGCACGCTGCCCCGCTCGAGCATGACCCGTGCCTCGACGACGTCGGGCATCGGGAAGTTCGCGAGCGCCACGTGCAGCCGTAAGAAGCGGGTCAGTGCCTCGCTCGGCAACGCGGAGACCGTCGTGCCGGCGTCGCGGCCGACGCCGACCGCCGAGGTCAATACCCCCTGGGACTCCAGCGAGCGGATCGCCTCGCGCACCGCGGCCCGGCTCACGCCGAGCATCGAGGCCAGGTCACGCTCGGCCGGCAACCGATCGCCGACATGGAGGGCACCGCTCAAGATCTGTTCCTCGATGCGCTCGACGACGAGCTCGTAGGCGCGCGCCTGGGCGACGGGGCGCCAGGAGCCCTGTGCCGGGACCATCAGCGGGCCACCGGGGTGGGCTCGTCAACCATCGGGTACCTCGAATCGGTATCGGTCCTGTGGTGCGTCGTGCGTTCGTCCGCGCCGGCGGCTCGGGCGCATCGGAAGAGCGGCGAGACCCGCCGATGGACACGAACGGGACACGTCCGGACGTTCCGTCGCATGCTCCGGGTGCTCACGCAGGCAGCAGGCGTGCACGATGGGTCCTATGACTCCACACAGTCACCAGAGTGGGACGCACGGTGCTTGACGACGGTGTGACGCACACTCTACGTTAACCCTCGAATGGTCAGACCATTAGAGGGTCAGCCAATTCACCTTCAACCCTTCAAGAGCTCGGAGTTGCGCTCATGATCGCGGCCTATCAGCCGGACCTCGCCCCCCTCGGGGGGTCGCTGGCCCTGTCGGCGCTCGTCGCCTGTCTGCCCCTGTTGACGGTCTTCATCACGCTCGGCGTGCTGCGCTGGAAGGCCCACGTTGCCGGACTCACCGCGCTCGGGGTCGCGATCCTCGTCGCGGTCCTCGTCTATCGGATGCCGTTCGGGCTCGCGCTCGGCGCCGCGTCCGAGGGTGCGGTGTTCGGCCTCTTCCCCATCATGTGGATCGTGTTCAACGCGATCGTGCTGTATGAAGTGACGGTCGCCAGCGGCCGCTTCGAAGACCTGCGCAAGGTCTTCGACCTCATCTCCGACGACCCGCGCGTGCAGGCGATCGTCATCGCCTTCTGCTTCGGCGGCCTCATGGAGGCCCTCGCCGGCTTCGGCGCACCCGTCGCCATCACCGGCGTCATGCTCATGGCCGTCGGCTTCTCCGCGATGCGCGCCGCGACGGTGGTGCTGCTCGCCAACACCGCACCCGTCGCCTTCGGTGCCATCGGCACCCCGATCCTCACCGCGGGCCGCCTCACGCACATCGACCCCGCGACGATCGGCGCCTACGTCGGTCACCAGACGCCGATCATCGCCTTCTTCGTGCCGATGTTCATCGCCTGGCTCACCGACGGCAAGCGCGGCGTGCGCCAGATCTGGCCGCTGGCCATCGTCACCGGCGCCGTCTTCGGCGTCACCCAGTGGATCAGCGCGACCTACCTGTCGATGGAGCTCACCGACATCGTGTCCTCGCTGTGCGGCCTCGCGGCCATCGTCCTCATGCTGCGCTTCTGGACGCCGGAGGGCCGCGACGAGGCCCGCGCGTCGCTGCGCCAGGCGCACGAGGCCGAGATGCGCGAGCTCGGCGCCGAGGACGTCAACGCCGGCGCGGGCGGCACCGCGACCGCGACGCGGACCTCGGTCGACACCTCCCCCATGACCGGCAACCGCATCTTCATGGCGCTCTTCCCCTACCTGCTCGTCATCGTCGTCTTCGTCGTCGCCAAGCTCATCCCGGCGGTCAGCGCGTTCCTCACCGGCACCGACATCAAGATCCCGTGGCCGGGCATCAACGGGCAGATCCTCACCCTGGCCGGCACGCCCAACACCTCGACGATCTATTCGTTCACGTGGCTCTCGAGCCCGGGCACGATCCTGCTGCTGTGCGGCCTGATCGTCGCGGCCGTCTACAAGGTCAGCCTCGCCGACTGGGCCAAGGTCTTCACGTTCAACCTGCACAAGATGCGTTTCGCGATCCTCACCGTCGCGGCCGTGCTCTCGCTGGCCTACGTCATGAACCTCTCGGGCCAGACGATCACGATGGGCTACTGGATCGCCGGCACCGGCGCGGCGTTCGCCTTCTTCTCGCCCGTGCTGGGGTGGCTCGGCACGGCGGTCACCGGCTCGGACACGAGCGCCAACGCCCTCTTCGCGACGCTGCAGCAGGCCGCCGCCCAGCAGGCCGGCATCGACCCGACGCTCCTCGTCGCGGCCAACACCTCCGGTGGCGTCGTCGGCAAGATGATCAGCCCGCAGAACCTCACGATCGCTGCCACCGCGGTGGGCCTCGTCGGCCGCGAGTCCGACATCCTGCGCAAGGTGATTTGGTGGAGTATCGCCCTCCTTGTCGTGATGTGCCTGCTCGTGGGCTTGCAGTCGACCCCGGTGCTGAGTTGGATGCTGCCATGAGCGTCGAACCGTTGACCGACTGCGCCGTCGCGCCCGCCCGCGAAGGGGTGCGTGTCGCACTCTTCGCCACCTGCGCGAACGACGTCATGTTCCCTGACACCCCCAAGGCCGTCGTGCGGCTGCTCGAGCGCCTCGGGTGCACGGTGGTGTTCCCCCAGAAGCAGACGTGTTGCGGGCAGCCGTTCGTCAACTCGGGCTACTTCGACGAGACCGTGCCGGCCGTGCGCAACTACGTCGACACCTTCGCGCCGTACGACTACATCGTCGGCCCGTCGGGCAGCTGCGTCGGGGCGGTGCGCCACCAGCACGAGATGCTCGCCGAGCACGTCGGCGACGCCGGACTCGCGCGAGCGGCCCATGAAGTGGCCGGGCGCACGTACGACATCAGCGAGTTCCTCGTCGACGTGCTCGGGGTCGTCGATGTCGGCGCCTACTTCCCGCACAAGGTGACCTACCACCCGACGTGTCACTCGATGCGCGTCGCGCACGTCGGCGACAAGCCCATGCGACTGCTGTCGGCCGTCAAGGGCATCACGATCCTCGAGCTGGAAGACGCCGACCGGTGCTGCGGTTTCGGCGGCACGTTCTCGATGAAGAACCCCGGCGTGTCGGTGGCGATGGCCGGGGACAAGGCCCGCCACGTCGCCGACACCGGCGCCGAATACCTCGTCGCGGGCGACAACCTGTGCCTGCTGAACATCTCCGGCGTGCTCAATCGTCAGAGGGCGGGCATCACACCGATCCACCTCGCACAGATCCTCGCGAGCACCGAAAGCACGGAGGAGGACCAGTGAGCATCCCCGTCGCCGGCCACCCGGCCCCGCGCTACGAAGGGGGCCCCCGGCGCACCCCGGCGCCGCCCGAGGGCGAGCTGCTCGACTCCCCCGGCTTCCCCGCCGCGGCCCTCGTCGAGCTCAGCAACCCGGTGCAGCGCGGCAACCTGCACCACGCGATGACGGCGATCCGCACGAAGCGGCAGCGGGTCGTCGACGAGCTCGACCACTGGGAGGAGCTGCGGGTCGCGGGCGAGCAGATCAAGAACCGCACGCTGCGCCACCTCGACACCTACCTGCTCCAGCTCGAGGAGTCCCTGACCCGCGCGGGCTCGGTCGTGCACTGGGCGCGGGATGCCGCCGAGGCCAACGAGATCGCCGTGCGGCTCGTCCAGGAGGCGCTCGCCGACGAGGACGTCCACTACGACGGCACCGGTCTGGCCGACGACGAGGTCGTCAAGGTCAAGTCGATGGTGACCCAGGAGATCGCGCTCAACGAGGCGTTGGAGGCCCAGGGCATCGCGGCCTGGGAGACCGACCTCGCCGAGATCATCGTGCAGCTCGGACACGACCGCCCCAGCCACTTCCTCGTCCCGGCGATCCACCGCAACCGGGCCGAGGTGCGCGAGATCTTCCTGGAGGAGATGGGCCGCTACGGCAAGCCCGCGCCGGAGGACCTCGACAGCGAGCCGCGCCACCTCGCCGGGGCGGCCCGGCTGCACCTGCGGGAGAAGTTCCTGCGGGCCAAGGTCGGCATCTCGGGGGCGAACTTCGCCGTCGCCGAAACCGGCACCCTGGCCGTCGTGGAGTCCGAGGGCAACGGGCGCATGTGCCTCACGCTCCCCCAGACGCTCATCTCGATCGTCGGGATCGAGAAGGTCGTGCCGACGGTCGAGGATCTCGAGGTCTTCCTCCAGCTGCTGCCGCGCTCGTCGACCGCGGAGCGGATGAACCCCTACACGTCGCTGTGGACGGGCCCCTCCGAGGGCGACGGGCCGGAGAAGATGCACGTCATCCTCCTCGACAACGGCCGCACGCGCGTGCTGGAGGACCCGAAGGGCCGGGCGGCGCTGCGCTGCATCCGGTGCACGGCGTGCCTCAACGTGTGCCCCGTCTACGAGAAGGTCGGCGGGCACGCCTACGGGTCGGTGTATCCGGGGCCGATCGGGTCGATCCTCACGCCGCAGCTGCGCGGCACGGACGCGGGGATGTCGACGGTCGATGCGACGCTGCCGTTCGCGTCGTCGCTGTGCGGGGCGTGCTCGGACGTCTGCCCGGTGAAGATCCCCATCGCCGACCTGCTGGTGCACATGCGACACAAGGTCATCGAGGCGAAGAAGGAGAAGGGCAAGATCGCCAACAAGCATGTGCCGTTCCTCGCGCACGGTGAGCCGGCCGCGATGGCGATGGGCGCGTGGATGATGGCGGACTCGCGGCGCTGGACCGCCGCGACGAAGGCGGCGGGCGCCGGTGGCTTCCTGCTGCAGAGGGCGAATCACATCGGCCCGATGCCGTGGCCGCTGAGCAAGTGGACCAACGCGCGGGACGTGCCGGTCCCGCCGCAGGAGTCGTTCCGCTCCTGGTGGAAGCGTGAGCGCGGAGGAGAGTCATGACCCAGACCGACACCCAGGCCCGCAGCCAGTCGGCGGCCAAGGCCGAGATCCTCGCCCGGATCCGCCTGGCGCTGGGCGACGTGCCCGACGCCTCGGCGGAGCAGGACGTGCCGGTGGCGTGGGATTACGGCCGGGCGACGCGCCACGAGGGCGTGCTCGACGTCTTCATCGACCGGGTCATCGACTACAAGGCGGCGCTCGTGCGCTGCCCAGCATCGGAGGTGCCTGCCCGCGTCGTCGAGGGGCTGACGGCGAACGGCGTGACGAGCGTCGTGCTGCCCGCCGGCCTGGACTCCACCTGGCGTGAGGCGATCGAGGGCGCCGGGATCACGGTGCACGGGGACGACCCGCGCCTGTCGCGTGCCGAGCTCGACGCGATCGGCGGGGTCGTCACCGCCTGCGCCGTCGGGTCGGCCGAGACGGGCACGATCATGCTCGACCACGGCCCCGACCAGGGGCGACGTGCCTTGTCGCTCGTGCCGGACGTGCACGTGTGCGTGATCCGCGCCGACCAGGTCGTCTCCGACGTGCCCGAGGCCGTCGCCCGGACCGCTGACGCGGTGCGCGCGGGTCAGCCGAGCACGTGGATCTCCGGCGGCAGCGCGACGAGCGACATCGAGCTCTCCCGCGTCGAGGGCGTCCACGGGCCGCGCACCTTGCACGTCGTGCTCGCGGAGTAGCCCGAGGTCTGCGGAGGCACGACGCCCTCGGCTTCGGCTCGTGTCAGCTCTGGCAGAGGCTCCGCACCCAGCTGGGCATGA
>JBDIAP010000011.1:0-52045 GCA_039812485.1 Kineosphaera sp. | reverse complement strand
CGCCGTCGACAGCGACGACGTCGAGATCGTCGACCTCACCACCGAGAGCACGACGCAGGCCGAACAGCGCCGCGACGGCTGACCGCGACAGTCGCTCCTTCGCACGACAGCGGCCCGCCCCTCGCATTCGACGAGGGGGCGGGCCGCTGTCAGCTCGGCGCATGAATGTCAGGTCGACGAACGAGCCGTGCTCGGAGCGCGTGTGCGCTGCCGCACGAGAAGGGCGTGAGTGGAGCCAAGGGGACTCGAACCCCTAACCCCCTGCTTGCAAAGCAGGTGCGCTACCAATTGCGCCATGGCCCCGCGGGCCGGCGTGACGCCGGCCTCGAGTGGTGACTCTCAGTGTGACCCAGAAGAGACGCCGGGAGCTGCCGGAGCAGACGGCGCGTCGTCTGTGAGCTGAGCCCACAGATCGGCTTCCGAGCGCTGTGCCTGCACCCGTCGGCCCACAACGACGGCACCAGCGGCTGCGGCCGCGAGGAGGAGTAGTCGCTTCATCGTCACTACCTATCGTTGGCGCTGCTGGTCGATCGCACTGCTCGCAGTGAGTGAAGCCGGACAGATGCGTTCGGGGCGGCTCCGTGGGAAACCGCCCCGAGACATCGACTCCGAGTGGGCCTAACAGGACTTGAACCTGTGGCCTCTTCCTTATCAGGGAAGCGCTCTAACCGTCTGAGCTATAGGCCCGGATGTCCGCCGGAGCTGTGCCCCCGCGCGGGCACTTACGTTACCGCACGCCATACGGACGGACGAAATCGCCCCCGCACGGGAGGCGAGCCCGCTCAGGAGCCCATGCCCTCGCGGGCGTTGAGCGGGATGATGCCGTGGTAGGCGGTGAGCGCGGCCAGCACGAGCGTCAGCGCGACGCTCACGCCGAGGGCGACGAGCACGGCGACGTCGCGAGGTTCGCGCGCTGGCCGTCCCGAGTCGATGCGGCCCGAGCCGACGACCCCCAACGACCGCGTCGCGATGGCGTAGGCGGTGGCGGCGAGGGAGAGATACAGGCTGGCCTCGGCCCACTCCTGGTAGCGCACGACGGGATTGAGGGGCGCGACCATGATGACGGCCCAGTAGCCGATCATCGTGAGTGACCCCACGACCGTGTAGATCGGCACGGCCACGGCTTCCCAGAAGCGCCCTTGCAGCACGCGCCCGGGCCCGCGCGTCCGCCACGCGAGGACCAGACCGGCGACCGCCAGCAGGAACGACACGAATTTGAACGCCCGCTGCAGCCGCAGGCCACCGACGTTGACGTTGTGGACGTTGACCTCGGCCTGCTGATTGACCGCCGCCAGAGCCTCCGGCGTGCCGAAGGCGAACGCGCGCTGGCCCCACGAGATCTCCTCGCCGGCGAGCCCGAGGGCGCCGAGCGCGAGCACGAGAAGCAGCACCGGCACGAGCCACCCCTGGCGCAAGGTGCGGCGGGCCGCCAGGAGGGCCAGCAGCCCCGTGAAGAGCAGCAATGCGAACTGGAGCCACTCGACGCTGTGGTCCTCCCGCAGCACCGCGTAGTAGGTCGGCCGGCTCAGCAGGTAGACGACGCCGAGGCCGATCGTCCCGACGATGGGGGTCCACCCGACCGTGTCCGCGACCCACAGCGGCACGCGGTCGCGGCGGGCGTCGTCGTGCCATGCGGCGCGCACGCGAGCTATGAGACCGGGGCGCTGCTGGTGCGTGCCGGTGGCGCGACGGGAAGGGCGTGACAGGAGCGACATGATGCCTTCGCGCGGCGAGCGATCCCCTTTCGTCGCCGCGAACTAGGACGAGTGACCAACTGGGGGGAGACTCAAGCTAACGGAAGGTGAACGCCCGATGCCACCCGGCTGAATCAGCCGCCCCGGGACTTCTCCGGGGGCCCTCCTGCTCGCGACAGCGTCGCCACGGGTCCACTCACGAGTGCGGGCCCGCCGCGACGCGGCGGGCCCGCACTCCGAATCGGTTGCGTCGGAGCGCAATCGGCATGGTGGTCCCGGGGGCGGACCGCTCGTCAGTCGTCCGTGAGGGTCACCTGCATGCCGCCGACGAGGGCGGCGCAAATGTTGTAGATGAACGCGGTGATCGTGGCGATGGCCGTCATGAGGATGACGTCGACGACGCCGAACACGATCGACAGCGACAGCACGCGACCGAAGCCGAGGATGTCGAGCACGCTGAACCGCTGGTCGGGGGTCGTGGTGGACTGCAGCTCGTTGAACGTGTCGTTGATCGTCGCGAAGACGCCCATCGAGTTGAGCATGAGCCACAGCGCGGCGACGACGACAACACCCGCGATGCCGAGCGCCACCGATAGCAAGAAGCTGATCTTCATGACCGAGAACGGATCGACGCGCGAGACGGTGAGCTTGGCCTTGCGAGGCTCGCCGTCGCCGGGGGCGGCCGTGGGGCTGACTCGTCCTTGCGGCCGCGCCTGGGGGCGTGGACGTCCCCGCGGCTGACCGGCCGGCGTCGCCGCCGGTCGGGGTGCCGAGCCAGGTCGAGGCGCACCGCTCGTGCGCGTACTACCGCCTGTCGTGCTCATTCACGCAACCTCCGCCGCTGTCACTGATCCCCACCCGGTCGACATACCGCCCCGCCGCTGGGTGTTCTGCCGGTCGACCTGCCGCCGCACGACGAGGGCCGCGATCCGCCTCCACATGGGTCGATGGCTCCTACGACGGTACGCCACCGTCACCCCCGTCGTCAGTTTCCGCCTCGGACTCGCCTGCTGTTCGGGGCTCGTCCGACGCACCAGCACCCTCGGGGCCGACCTCGCTCGGTGGTGCCACGGCGGCATCGGCGACTCCCTCGGCGACTCCGCCCTCGGGAGCGTCCTCACCCTCGGCGTCGAGCTCGGGAGCTGCCTCCGCATTACGAGCCACCGCGACGATGGCGTCGCCCCGGTCGGGCTTGGCGAACTGCACGCCCATCGTGTTGCGACCCGTCCGCCGGATCTCGTCGACTCGGCTGCGGACGACCTTCCCCTTCTCCATGACGACCATGACTTCGTCGTTCTCACCGACGATGAGCGCCCCCACGAGATCACCGCCGCGCTCGGACAGGGCGGCCACCCGCACCCCGAGCCCGGCCCGCCCCTTGACGGGGTAGTCGGAGGCCGGCGTGCGCTTGGCCAGGCCGTTCTCGAAGACGACGAAGACGTCGGGATCGGCGTCCTCGGCGACCAAGCCCATCGCGAGGAGCTCGTCGCCCCCGCGGAACTTCATGCCCGTCACCCCGCTCGTCGCCCGACCCATAGGCCTCAACACGTCGTCGGAGGCGTGGAAGCGACTCGATTGCCCCTTGCGCGAGACGAGGAGCAGGTCGTCCTCCGCCGCCGCGACCCGCGCTCCGACGAGCTCGTCCTCGTCGCGCAGATTGATGGCGATCAGACCGCCACTGCGCGGGGAGTCGTATTCGGCGAGACGGGTCTTCTTGACGAGGCCCGCCCGGGTCGCCAGCACGAGATAGGGCTTGACGCTGTAGTCCGACAACGCCAGCACGGCCGCGATGTGCTCCTTCGGCTGGAACGCCAGCAGGTTGGCGACGTGCTGACCCTTGCTGTCGCGGCCACCTTCGGGCAGCTCGTAGGCCTTGACCCGATAGACCCGTCCGAGATTCGTGAAGAAGAGCAGCCAGTGATGCGTCGTCGTCGTGAAGAAGTGCTCGACGATGTCGTCACCGCGCAGGGTCGCGCCCCGCACACCCTTGCCACCCCGCTTCTGCGAGCGGTACTCGTCGACTCGCGTCCGCTTCGCGTAGCCACCGCGGGTGAGCGTGACGACGACCTGCTCCGTCGGGATGAGGTCCTCCATCGAGACGTCACCCCCGAACGGCACGATCTCGGTACGCCGCTCGTCGCCGTAGCGCTCGGTGATCTCGGTGAGCTCCTCGGCGACGATGTCCCGCTGCCGCTCCGGCTTGGCGAGGATGTCGTTGTAGTCGTCGATGCGGCGCTGCAGCTCGTCATGGTCTTCGACGATCCTCTGGCGCTCCAGTGCGGCCAGCCGCCGCAGCTGCATGTCGAGGATCGCGCGGGCCTGCGTCTCGTCGATGTCGAGCAGCGCGATGAGCCCGTCCCGCGCCTCTTCGACCGTCGGCGAGCGACGGATGAGCGCGATGACCTCGTCGAGGGCGTCGAGGGCCTTGAGGTAGCCGCGCAGGATATGGATGCGCTCCTCGGCCTGACGCAACCGGTAGGCGGTGCGCCGGGCGATGACGTCGATCTGGTGGCTCACCCAGTGCCGGATGAACGCCGAGACCGGCAGGGTGCGCGGGACGCCGTCGACGAGAGCCAGCATGTTGGCGCCGAAGCTCGTCTGCAGCGGGGTGTGCTTGTAGAGGTTGTTGAGCACCACCTTGGCGACCGCGTCTCGGCGCAGCACGATGACCAGCCGCTGCCCCGTGCGACCCGAGGTCTCGTCGCGGATGTCCGAGATGCCCGCCAGTTTGCCGTCCTTGGTGAGCTCCGCGATCTTCAGGGCCAACGCGTCAGGGTTGACCTGGTAGGGCAGCTCCGTGACGACGAGACAGGTCCGGCCCTGGATCTCCTCGACCTCGACGCGGGCCCGCATGACGATCGATCCGCGCCCGGTGCGATAGGCGTCATCGATGCCCGAGCGACCCATGATGAGCCCTCGTGTCGGGAAGTCCGGCCCCTTGATGCGCTCCATGCACGCGTCGAGCAGTTCCTCCTTGCCCGCATCGGGGTTCTCGAGCAGCCACAGGGCCGCGTCGGCCACCTCGCGCAGGTTGTGTGGTGGGATCTGCGTCGCCATGCCGACCGCGATACCCGCCGAGCCGTTGACGAGCAGGTTCGGGAACCGCGCCGGCAGGACGACGGGCTCCTTGCTCTTGCCGTCGTAGTTGTCCTTGAAGTCGACCGTGTCCTCGTGGATGTCCCGCACGAGTTCCATCGCCAGCGGCATCATCCGACACTCCGTGTAGCGGCTGGCCGCCGCCCCGTCGTTGCCGGGAGACCCGAAGTTGCCTTGCCCGTCGATGAGCGGATACCGCATCGACCAGGGCTGCACGAGACGCACGAGAGCGTCGTAGATGGCGCTGTCGCCGTGGGGGTGATACTGCGCCATTACGTCGCCGACGACGCGAGCGCACTTGTTGTAGCCCCGGTCGGGACGGAAACCACCGTCGTACATCGCGTAGACGATGCGCCGGTGGACGGGCTTGAGTCCGTCGCGCACGTCGGGCAGCGCGCGGCTCACGATGACGCTCATCGCGTACTCGATGTAGCTGCGCTGCATCTCGGTGTTGAGGTCGACGGGTTCGACGCGGTCGACCGTTGCGGGGGGCTGCTCAGTCACTTCTCTCGTCTACCTTTCAGTGACGTCGCTCATGTTTCACGTGGAACATCGGCCTACGAGGCCTGGGGCGCCGACAGGGTCGGCGCGCGACGCCTACGCATCAAGGAACTGCACGTCACGCGCATTGCGCTGGATGAATGAGCGACGTGACTCGACGTCCTCGCCCATGAGGATCGCGAAGATCTCGTCGGCGGCCGCGGCGTCGTCGAGGGTGACCTGCAGCAGCACGCGATGGGCGGGGTCCATCGTCGTCTCCCACAACTCCTGGTAGTTCATCTCGCCGAGACCCTTGTAGCGCTGGATGGGGGAGTCCTTCGGTAGACGCCAGCCCTGCGCAAGACCCGCGGCGACCATCTCGTCGCGTTGCCGGTCTGAGAACGCGAACTCGTGCTCGTGGTTGGTCCACTTGAGGCGATAGAGCGGCGGCTGCGCGAGGTAGACGTAACCGGCCTCGATGAGTGGGCGCATGAATCGGAACAGCAGCGTCAACAGCAGGGTGCGGATGTGCATGCCGTCGACGTCGGCGTCGGCCATGAGCACGATCTTGTGGTATCGCGCCTTGTCGATGTCGAAGTCCTCGCCAACGCCGGTGCCGAACGCACTGATGAGCGCCTGCACCTCCTGATTGGCGAGCACCTTGTCGATGCGGGACTTCTCGACGTTGAGGATCTTGCCGCGGATAGGCAGGATGGCCTGGTTGAAGGGGTTTCGGCCTGCTTTGGCCGAGCCGCCGGCCGAGTCACCCTCGACGATGTAGACCTCGCTGATCGTCGGGTCCTTGCTCTGGCAGTCGGAGAGTTTGCCGGGCAACCCACCAGACTCCATGAGTCCCTTGCGTCGGGTCGCTTCGCGCGCCTTGCGGGCGGCCATCCGGGCGGCGGACGCCTGAATCGCCTTGCGGACGATCTCCTTGCCCTCGCTGGGGTGACGCTCGAGCCAGTCCCCGAACCGGTCGTACATCGCGGACTGCACGAAGCCACGCACCTCGGAGTTGCCGAGCTTGGTCTTCGTCTGACCCTCGAACTGCGGCTCACCGAGCTTGACCGACACGACCGCTGTCAGGCCCTCGCGAATGTCGTCGCCGGTGAGGTTGTCGTCCTTCTCCTTGAGAAGCTTCTGGTCGCGGGCAAATCGGTTGACGAGGTTGGTCAACGCCGTGCGGAACCCTTCCTCGTGGGTGCCGCCCTCGTGCGTGTTGATCGTGTTGGCGTAGGTGCGCACCGACTCGCTGTACGAACTCGTCCACTGCATGGCGACCTCGAGCGACAGGGCCCGCTCAGGATCCTCGAGCTCGAAGTCGATGATCTCGGGGTGCACGGGGTCGGCCCGCTTGCTCGAGTTGATGTGCCGCACGTAGTCGATGAGGCCACCGTCGTAGCGGTAGGTGACCGTGCGCCCCGTGGGGCGACCCGAGGAGTCGGTGACGACCTCGCCCTCGCGGGCGTCACTCGCGCTCGGGGCGGCCGCGGCGCGAGCAGCCTCGGGGGAGACGCTGTCGGCGTCCTGGGTCATGTCCTCGGCGACGGCGACGGCCTTCTCACGCTCGTCGGTGAGCGTGATCGTCAATCCCTTGTTGAGGAACGCCATCTGCTGGAACCGAGCCCGCAGTGTCTCGAAGTCGTAGTCCGTCGTCTCGAAGATGTCGGCGCTCGCCCAGAACGTGACGGTCGTGCCGGTCTCGTCGGTGGGCTCCATGCGCTCGAGGGGCGCGACAGGCACGCCGTGCTCGAACGCCATGCGGAAAACATGGCCCTTCTGCCGCACCTCGGCCTCGAGTCGCGTGGACAGCGCGTTGACCACGGACGACCCGACACCGTGCAATCCGCCGGAGACCTTGTAGCCGCCGCCGCCGAACTTGCCCCCGGCGTGCAGCTGGGTGAGCACGAGCTCGACCGCCGACACTCCTTCTACGGGGTGGACGTCGGTGGGGATGCCGCGGCCGTTGTCCCGCACTCGCACGCCGCCGTCGGCGAGCAGGGTCACCTGCACGAGGTCGGCGAAGCCCGCGAGTGCCTCGTCGACGGCGTTGTCGACGATCTCGTAGACGAGGTGGTGAAGACCGCGTTCGCCGGTCGAGCCGATATACATGCCGGGCCGTTTGCGCACCGCTTCGAGGCCCTCGAGCACCGTGATGGCGCTCGCGTCGTAGACAGGGTCGCCGCCGCTCCTGTCGGTGATGTCGGCCGTTGCAGCGTCGTCGTCGGGCTGTTCCGGGTCGCGCGAAGGCGTGTCGGACACGGTCCTCCCTCACATGTGGGCCGACGTGCGGCCGGGTCGTCCGCGGTCGGGCCACGGTCAGGGTGCGATGCTCAAGATGCTGACTGACAGGCGTGCTGTCGATGGCGGCGTGAACCTCCGGACTGAAGGGTGCGCAGCCTCCTCAGTCTACCTGGGGTCCGCGCAGGCCCCGTCTCCAGAGCCCCTGAAACGCCGATGAGACGTGTGAAGGGGCACTCGCACGACTCCCCATACGTGCCTGGGGTCGCTGAAGCGCCAGAAGGCCGCGTGGATGAGCCGCTCGGATGTCCGTCGTGCGGCCCCGGCGGCGCCGTCGATCCGCTCATCCGTAGGTGTCCCGAGGACCTCGGCCGGCGACGCGCCGCGGTCCCTTGCGCCAGGACGGCGCACTCGGCCCGACGATGCGCAGCGACGTGACGACGCCCGGCCCGGCCTCCTCCTCGAGCCTGGCCAGGAGCGTGGCGGTTTGCAGTCGTAGCGCGCTGGCCCAGGCGGTCGAGTCGGCGCGCACGACGAGTTCGCCGTCCGTGAAGGTCACCGGGGTCGCGTGTTGGGCCAGGTCGGGCCCCACGATGGCCGGCCAGCGTCCCATGACAGCTCCGGCCGAGATATCGACCCGCCAGCCGCGATCGACCAGCAGCCGGTCGATCTGATCGCCGATGAGGGCTGGGTCGCGGGCATCGCGGCGACTTGTGGAGTATTCGGTGTCGATGCGCCGCCGGCGACGCCGCAACGGGGCAGACCCCGGCCGCAGCCCGCGTTGCGCCGCCGCCGCTCGAGCCCGAGCCAGCGCTGCCGCGGCAGCCGAGTCCGGCGACGTATCGCCGGGCCCCGACCCCGGCGTGGACGACCCCGGGGTGGACCCTGCGGAGCCCGTGTCGGGACCGACCCCGGCGGCTGCCTCGCGCGGCGCCTCGGGCTTGTCGTGCGTGTTCCCGCCGGCCGCCAACGGGGGGCGCTCGCGAGGGGCCTGACGTGCTGCGCGCCTAGGCATCGGACCGCGACCTTGGGGCGTCGGCCGGCGAGGTGTCCTCGACAGGCTCCGGCTCGACATGGCCGCGGGTCACGAGCAGCCGACGCCCCTGCAGGGCCGCGGGCACGTCGGCGGGGACGGCCGCCGTGATGAGCACCTGCTCGCAGTCGGCGATGTCGGACGCCAGCCGTTCCCGCCGTCCGGCGTCGAGCTCGGCGAAGACGTCATCGAGCACGAGGATCGGGTCGTCATCGAGGTCCCGACGCAGCAGCCGGAACGCGGCCAACCGCAACCCGAGCGCGAAAGACCATGACTCCCCGTGCGAGACATAGCCTTTCGCAGGCATCTCGCCCAGAGACAGCACGACGTCGTCACGATGCAGACCGACCTGGCCGACACCGCGCTCGATGTCGGTCTGCCGGGTCTGCTCGAGTCGGTGCAGGAGGCTCGTGCGCAACTGCTCAGGCTCCGGCACCTCGCCGGCCGCGATCGCCGCCGCGTCCCGCTCCCCAAGACTCGAGCGGTAGACCGCCCGCGCGTCGCTCACCGAGTCGCTCACCGTGTCGTAGGCCTGGGCCAGCAGGGGACGCAGATCCCGCAGCAGCCGCAATCGCGCATACAGCAACTGCGCCCCGACCCCGGCGAGCTGGGCGTCCCACACGTCGAGCGTGTGGACCGCGGACTGGGCTTCCGCCTGCCCGTCACGCCCGGGCGCGGACCGTCGCGACCCGCGCCGGCCGCGGGCACCGAGAGCGGCGGAGGCGGTGCGCAGGAGGGCGTTGCGTTGGCGCACGATCCGGTCGTAGTCCGAGCGCACCGCTGCCCAGCGGGGTTGCCTCGCGACGAGCAGGTCGTCGAGGAAGCGTCGACGCTGCTCCGGGTCGCCCTTGACGAGGGCGAGGTCTTCGGGGGCGAAAAGCACCGTGCGCACCGTCCCGAGCACGTCGCGCGGCCGAGCCACGGCCGACCGTCCGAGACGCGCCCGGTTGGCGCGCCCCGGCACGATGGTCAGCTCGAGGAGTGTTTCGCGGCCGCCGCGCTGGACCGCCGCGCGCACGACGGCCTGCTCGGCGCCGAATCGCACGAGCGGGGCGTCCTGGGCCACACGGTGGGAGCCGAGCGTCGCCAGATAGCCGACCGCTTCCACGAGATTGGTCTTGCCCTCGCCGTTGCGCCCGAGCAGGGTCGTGACCCCGGGCGCCAAGGCGACCTCGGCAGTCGGGTAGCTACGGAAGTCGGCGAGGCTCAGATGCCGCACATGCACGACAGCACCCCTCCGTCCGCTCGGCCGGCCCGCCGGACGCCGCGGCCGATGGCATCCGTCCGGCAGTGGGCAGGCTCAGGAGGCCGGGGTACGGGGTGTGCCCGACGCGACCCCATCGCCCCGGTCCTGCTTGGGCTTCGCGGCGGCGTTGACGTCGGCGCGATCATCGAGCATCTGCACCGCGTGGCCACCGAACTGGCCGCGCAGCGCGGCCACCGCCTGCATCTGCGGTGAGTTCTCCTGTCGCGAGGTGAACCTGGCGAAGAGGGCCGCCGCGAGCACCGGCATCGGCACCGCGTTGTCAATGCCCTCGATGAGCGTCCACCGCCCCTCGCCGGAGTCCGTCGTGAACTCGCTGACCCCTTCCAGATGGGGTGTCTCCTCGAGCGCCTTCACCATGAGGTCGAGGAGCCAGGACCGCACGACGGTGCCACGCGACCAGGCCTTGAACGAGCCCTGGACGTCGGTGACGATGTCCTTGGCCTCCAACAGCTCCCAGCCCTCGGCATAGGCGTGCATGAGCCCGTACTCGATGCCGTTGTGCACCATCTTCGCGTAGTGGCCGGCCCCGACCTTGCCCGAATGCGCGAAACCCTCGTCGCGGGGGCCCTCCGGCCGCAGCGCGTCGAAGATCGGCATCGCCCGCTCGATGTCGGCATCGGATCCTCCCGCCATGAGGCCGTAGCCGTTCTCCAGACCCCAGATGCCGCCGGAGACGCCGCAGTCGACGTAGTGGATGCCCTTCTGCGCCAACGACTCCGCGTTGATCTCGTCGTCCTTGTAGTAGGAGTTGCCGCCGTCGATGACGAGGTCACCCTCGCTGAGCAGGCCCTTGAGTGCCTCGATCGTCCCTCGGGTCGGGTCACCGTGCGGCACCATGACCCACACGATGCGCGGAGCCTGCAGCGCATCGACGAGCTCTTGCAGCGACCCGACGTCGCTGACCTCAGGATTGCGGTCGTACCCGATGACCTCGATCCCGGCCCGCCGGATCCGGTCGCGCATGTTCTTGCCCATCTTGCCCAGGCCGATCAATCCGAGCTGCATGGTGGAACGCCTTTCGATGCGGAAGGTCGATGCGGAAGGGTGTGACGGGCCGGTTAACTGGCGAAGCGCACCGGCATCAACACGTAACGGTAGGCGGTGTCGGCGTCTGCCTCCGCCTCGGCCTGTCCTGCGAGCACAGCAGGTCGGCTGGGCTGCGTGAACGACAGCCGCGCGAACTGCGTGCCGAGCGCCCCGAGCCCGTCGAGCAGGTAATGCGGGTTGAAGGCGATCTCGATCTCCGGGCCTTGAAGCGTCGACTCCACGGCCTCACTCGCCTGGGCGTCGTCGCCCGTGCCCGCGTCGATGCTGACCTGCCCCTCGGAGAAGCGCAGCCGCACCGGAGTGTTGCGCTCGGCCACGAGGGCGACCCGCTTCACGGCCTCGATGAGGGGCGCCGTCTCGACGACGGCCTCGGTGTCGATCGAGTTGGGAAAGATCGAGGAGACCTTGGGGTAGTCGCCATCGAGGAGACGGGTGGTCGTGCGTCGCTGACCGGCCTCGAAGCCGACCAACCCTTCGCCGCCGGCGGCGCTGCCCAGAGCGAGCTCGACGGTGGCGGATGCACCGAGAGCGCGGGCGGTGTCGGACAGTGTGCGCGCGGGCACGAGCACGGTGAGGTCGGCGTCGGCTCCGGCGGGATCCCACGTGAGCTCTCTCATGGCCAGCCGGTAGCGGTCGGTCGCGAGCATCGTCATCGTGGTGCCGTCGATCTCGATGCGCACCCCGGTCAAGATCGGCAGCGTGTCGCTGCGGTCGGCCGCGACGCTGACCTGCGCGACGGCCTGGGTGAAGACGTCGCCTGCGATCGTGCCGCTCGGCTGCGGGCTGGTCGGGAGGGTCGGGTATTCGTCGCTCGGCATCTGCAGCAGGCTGAATCGGCTGGAGCCGCAGGTGACGTTGACCTTGTTGCCGTCGGTGGCCACGTCGACGGGCTTGGCAGGCAAATTGCGCGAGATGTCGGCGAGGAGCTTGCCGAGCACGAGCACCGTGCCCCCCTCGGTGACATCCGCGGCGACCGTGATCCGGGCGGACACCTCGTAGTCGAAGGCCGAGAGCGTGATGGTGCCCTGCTCGTCGGCCTCGATGAGCACTCCGGCGAGCACGGGCACCGGGGGACGGCTCGGCAGGCCCCTGGCAGCCCAGGTCACGGCCTCGGCGAGGACGTCCCGCTCGACTCGAAACTTCACTGCGCACTCCTTGCTCGGACCATGACCGACGACCGGCCCAGGACTCGACGACCGACACGGCCGACCGGCTCGGGCACCGATTCGCAACTCCACACCAGCGCTCGCACACGGCGATTCGACGGTGTCACGTGCTGCGTGGAGGCAAGGCAGGACCGGAACAACGCGATCGAGTCGAGGGATTCGAGTCGCCGGGTTCGAATCGGCGCCGACCTCCTGAGGGCACGTGCAGACAGACTCTAACCGCAGCCGTCCGGCCCGCGCCGGTGCGACGCCCGCGCTGTGCATAAGCGCGGCCGAACTGACAGGAGGCTGTGGCGGTCGGACATCCCTGCTGTCCCGTCTCGCTGGCCCCGTTCACTGTCCCTCTCAGCGGCGCTGAGGGCTCAGGTTCGAGGCCGCGGTGACGATCGGAAGGCTGTCGCGCTGCGAGGACCAGTTCGAGGGACCGGTCGGGCGCCTTCCTTGTTGTGCGCGGTGTGGATTCTCTGGAGTGAGACTTCTCATCGTTGTCATCGGTGCTGTGGATGCTGTGGATGTCGGGCGTCGCTGCAGGTCCGACGGCGTGGCGCGGGTGTGTACGGCCTGTCTGCCCAGATGTGGAGAGCCAGGAGAGGCTGTGTATCGCGTGACGCGGTGCACACCCCGTGTCCTGGCCGCCCACAGCGCGTCAACAGCGCCACCAGGGTTTGTTCACCTCTCGTCCACGAGTCATCCACATGCTCGCCGCGGTGCCACCGGGCGGGGATATCCACAGGGTTTTCCCCACCTGTGGAGTCATCGTTGCACGTCAGGGACACGCTCGCGAAGGCGTATCGATCAAGCCCCCGCACTATCCACAGATGTGGATGACGATGTGGACAACCGTCTTGAACAACGCCCGGAATGGCGAGCTGGACGACCGCCGCAGACGTGTGACCTGCATCGCATCCGCAGAGGCTCGCGTCGGGTGGTCGAACGACGTCGGCGCCCGATCGGTGGATAACCAGTGGAAAGAGCCGCTTTCAGCACCGATCGGGGTCGAGCCGGTCGAGGGGCGCATCGTCCGCGCCAGCGCTTGCGGGTGGTGCTCCACACCCCAGGCGTGCGCGCTGACACGGCCGTGCGCGGCGGCCGCGGGGCGGGTCAGAGGCGGGCCTACGTGCCGTGAGAGGCGCTGCGGATGCGGGTCGTCAACTCCGTCACCTGGTTGTAGACGGAGCGTCGCTCGGCCATGAGGGTGCGGATCTTGCGGTCGGCGTGAATGACGGTGGTGTGGTCTCGGCCGCCGAACTGCTGGCCGATCTTGGGCAGGGACAGTTCGGTCAACTCACGGCACAGGTACATCGCGACCTGGCGGGCGTTGACGAGGACGCGTGATCGCGAGGAGCCGCAGAGGTCCTCGATGGTCAGGCCGAAGTAGTCCGCGGTCTGCGCCATGATCGTGGCCGCGGTGATGGCGCTCGACTGAGTGTCCGGCATGAGGTCCTTGAGCACGATCTCGGTGAGGGCGAGGTCGACGTCCTGACGGTTGAGGCTGGCGAACGCCGTGACCCGGATCAATGCGCCTTCCAGCTCACGGATGTTGGTGCTGATCCTCGATGCGATGAACTCCAGGACGTCGTCGGGGATGCTCAGTCGCTCCTGCACCGCCTTCTTCGACAGGATCGCGATGCGAGTCTCGAGGTCAGGCGGTTGTACGTCAGTCAGCAGGCCCCATTCGAAGCGGCTCCGCATGCGCTCCTCGAAGCCCGAGAGCTGCTTGGGCGGCACGTCGGAGGTGATGACGACCTGCTTGTTGGCGTTGTGCAGCGTGTTGAAGGTGTGGAAGAACTCCTCCTGCGTCTGCATCTTGCCGGAGAGAAACTGAATGTCGTCGATGAGCAGCACGTCGATGTCGCGGTAGCGGCGCTGGAAGCCGGCCGCCTTGTCGTCCCGGATGCTGTTGATGAAGTCGTTCGTGAACTCCTCGGAGTTGACGTACTTCACCCGCACGTTCGGATACAGGTTGCGCGCATAGTCGCCGATGGCGTGGAGCAGATGGGTCTTGCCGAGCCCGGACTCGCCGTACACGAAGAGGGGGTTGTAGGCCTTGGCCGGAGCTTCCGCCACGGCGACGGCCGCAGCGTGCGCGAACCGATTGCCGGCGCCGATGACGAACGTGTCGAAGGTGTATTTCGGATTGAGTCGCGGTGGCTCGTCATCCTGTCGCGGCACCGCACCACGTGCCGCTCGGCGGTCACTGAACGCGAGTTCGGACGGTGCGCCCGCAGGCGGCCCCTCCGCCGGCTCATTGTTCGGGCCGTGAGCGCGCGGGGCGTCGGCCGTGCTCGTGCCGTCGGGGTAGCCGTCGAGCACCGGCTGTTCGCTCTCCCCGAGCGGTGTCCGCAGTGTGGGGTCGACCGTGACGGCCAGGCGAACGTCCTTGCCCGTCTGGTGTGAGAGCGCATCGATGAGAGGTTCGCGCGCGCGGCTCTCGACGATGTCCTTCGTGAACTCGTCCGGGACCGCGATGAGTGCGGTGTCCCCGAGCATCCCGACGAGGGAGGCCTGCGCGAGAAAGGCGCGTTGGGGCGCAGGCAGGCCGGCCTCGAGGAGAGACCGCAAGGTTGCCTGCCAGATCTGGGGAGCCTCTTCTTGCACGACGTCACTGTACGCGGGAGGTCGCGCGACGAATCGGTGCTCGCGGCGTGCCTGCCCGCCGGCTCGCTGGTCCGGATCGCCGCCGATCTCGGGACGGTGGACCGAGCCGTGCCAACACTGCTGGTCAGGGTCGCTGTGCGCGATGCGTACCTATGTCCACATAGTTATCCACAGTCTGTGGACGGTGTCGGTGCGAAGGCTCGCGCGTTTGACCCGATTTCGGGCGCTGCCGTACCGTAATGACTTGGTCTTCCACCCCGGTCGATGTCGCATGCCCGTCACCGAGCCGCACGCGAGACCGTCCGGCCCCCGAGCCGTCACCAGACTGGTCGAGGGCCGTACGTGTCGAGTGCCGCCTCGCTGAGGCGGACGTCCGACCTCGATCGGTTCCAACGAGCGTGACAAACGGAGTACATCGTGAGCAAGCGCACCTTCCAGCCGAACAACCGTCGGCGGGCCAAGACCCACGGCTTCCGTCTGCGGATGTCGACCCGCGCCGGACGTGCGATCCTCGCAGGCCGCCGCCGTAAGGGCCGCGAGAAGCTCTCCGCCTGATCGCCGGTCGCGTGCTCCCCGCACGCCACCGACTGTGTCGGCCGAGTGACTTCGCAGCCACGGTCCGCGCAGCGCGGTCCGGCAGCCGCACCCTCGTCGTGCACGCGCGACGCCCCTCGACGCGCACCGGTCAACCGGTGCGCGTCGGTTTCGTGGTGTCCAAGGCCGTCGGCAACGCCGTCGTGCGCAACCGCACCAAACGCCGGCTACGTGCTCTGGTGGCACAACGACTCGCGGCGCTGCCTGCAGGGGTCGATGTTGTCGTGCGTGCCGGCCCGTCGTCGGCGGCGGCGAGCTACGCGACTCTCGGTGATGCGCTGGATGCCTGCTTGGAGCGGGTGCTGCCCCGCGTCGTCGAGCCCGCCGTCGGGACCGGGCGATGACATCCCTGGGGCAGCGGATGCGCGTGTTGTCGGCTCTGCCGCTGGTCGGGCTCGTGCGCCTGTACCAGCTGTTCCTCTCGCCCCTGCTACCGAGCAGTTGCCGGTTCTATCCGAGTTGCTCGGCGTATGCCCTGGTCGCCTTGCGACGGTTCGGGCCGGTGCGTGGGTTGTGGCTCACTGTGCGGCGACTCGGTCGCTGCCACCCGTGGAACCCTGGCGGGGTCGACCACGTTCCTCGGCGCGGAGCCGATGGCCGGCCGATAGCACCCGGGCAGTGGCGTTATCTGCAGGCGACCTCGGCCCCGACCGGGATCTCTGCTCGGCAGGGTCGTCAGGCCGCGTCCGAGACGAAGGTGGCTCCCGCGAGCGCGCTGACTGAGAACGACCCGCTGGACACGGGAGTCTCGTGATCCTGCGTAGCACCACCACCAGCACTGTCGGACCCCAGCCCACGCGCCGGGACGGCGGTGCGAGACTGCCGGAGAACCGGCCCGCCCCGGTGGCGAGTCCACCCGAGAACGAAGGACAGGCATAGAGGTCATGGAGAGGTCGTTCTGGGAGCAGCTGCTCTGGCCGCTGGAGTGGTTCGTGGAGTGGGTGCTCGTCGGATTCCACAGCGCCTTCACCGCGATCGGCCTGCCCGCCGAGTCCGGGTGGACGTGGGCTGCCTCGATCGCGGGCCTCGTCGTCGTCATCCGGATCATGTTGATCCCGCTCTTCGTCAAGCAGATCCAGTCCTCCCGCCGGATGCAGCTCATCCAGCCGGAGATGCAGAAGATCCAGAAGAAGTACAAGGGACGGACCGATCCGGAGTCCCGGCAGGCCATGTCCCAAGAGACGATGGATCTCTACAAGCGGACGGGCACGAATCCGCTGAGCTCGTGTATGCCGATCCTCATCCAGTCGCCCTTCTTCTTCGCGCTGTTCAACGTGCTCAACAACCTCTCGCGTGTCGCGAGTGGCGAACGGATGTCTGCCGGCCCCTTGGGTCCCGACCTCGCGGCGCAGGCCGAGCACTCCGACATCTTCGGCGCGACGTTGTCGTCGACGTTCCTGCACTCGGGATCGAATTCGGCGAAGGTCATCACCGTCGTCCTCATCATCCTCATGTCGCTGACGACGTTCTTGACGCAGCACCAGCTCATGCGCCGCAACATGCCGGCCTCCGCCCTCGAGGGGCCGTTCGCGCAGCAGCAGAAGCTGATGCTCTACATCCTTCCGCTCGTCTTCGCGGTCTCGGGCGTCAACTTCCCCATCGGTGTCCTCATCTACTGGTTCGTCACGAACCTGTGGTCGCTGGGGCAGCAGTTCTATGTCATCCGTCGGATGCCGGCGCCCGGCTCTCCGGCCGAGCGCGCGCTGGAAGAACGGCGCCGGCGACGCGGCAAGGAGCACAAGAAGTTCACCATCCCGGGCCTGCACCAGGACGAGGAGGCGGTGTCGTCGGCTGAGGGGGCGGGCGTCGCCAAGACCGGGGGCCTGACGAGGGACGACGGCGCCGGGACGGCGGTGCGGACAAGCGGGCAGCGGCAGCAGCCGACGAAGCGGAAGAAGCGCAAGCGCTGAGCGCGTCGCGGGGGGCGACCAGCAGCGGTGATTGACCATCGAAGGTGGCCGGCCCCGGGTGGGCCGTTCCAGGAGGAGAGTTCGCGATGAGCGAGAAGACCGACCACGAGTCCGTCCCTGCGGCCGGTGTCGACGTGACCGACGTGACCGACCCGGTCGACGGTCTGTCCACCGCAGCCGAGCCGGCGTCGCTCGGTGACCAGCCGGATCCGCCCGACATGACGGCACAGTCCCAGGAAGCAGCACCCGAAGGCCTCGACAGCGACGACGAGTTCGACGAGGACACTGACGAGGACGCTGACGGCTTCGGTGACGAAGGCGGCGACGAGACTGTCGACGGTCCGGCGCCGTCGCGAGGTCGCGCATCGCGTCCGACCAAGAGCCGTACCGCCCAGCTGGAGCGTGAGGGGGAAGTCGCTGCCGACTTCCTGGAGCGACTCCTCGACATCGCCGACCTCGACGGCGACATCGACGTCGACATCGATGGAGATCGTGCGTCGGTGGCGATCGTGGACTCGGAGGACGGGCGCGTCCCGCGCAGCCTGGTGGGCCACGAGGCACGGGTGCTCGAGGCCCTGCAGGACTTGACGCGCATGGCTGTCCAGGCAGCGACCGGGGAGCGCAGCCGCCTCATGCTCGATGTCGCCGGGCATCGGGCACGGCGGCGGGACGAGATCGTCGAGCTGACCCGCGTGGCGATCGAGGAGGTCCGCTCCAGTGGGCGCCCTGCCCCGCTCAAGCCGATGAGCGCGTTCGAGCGCAAGGTCGCGCATGACGAGGTGCTGGCCGCGGGATTCGTGAGCGAGTCTGAGGGCACCGAACCACATCGTCACGTCGTCGTTCTCCCCGCGTGACCGGGCGGCCCCCCGAGGGGTCCGCCTCAGAACTCGCAGCGGCCCCGCCGATCGTCGCCGACATCGTCGGCGATCGAACTCCCCTGCTGGAGCGCTATGCGGCGATACTCGCGACCCGCGGCCTGGATCACGGGCTCGTCGGCCCGCGGGAGGTACCGCGCCTCTGGGAGCGTCACATCGTCAACTGCGCCCTCCTCGGGGAGATCATTCCGCAAGGGGCTCACGTCATCGACGTCGGGAGCGGTGCCGGCCTTCCGGGACTTGTGCTCGCGGTGGCGCGGCCGGACCTCAGGGTCGACCTCGTGGAGCCACTGGAGCGTCGCGTGCGGTGGCTCGACGCCGCCGTGGCTGAGCTCGGGCTCGGGGGCTCCGTCGGCGTTCACCGGGGCAAGGCACAAGCATTCTGGGGGGAGCTGACTGCCGACCTCGTCACCGCTCGCGCCGTGGCGCGCCTGGCCGACCTGACCCGCTGGTGCCTTCCTCTGGTGCCCGTCGGAGGTGCTCTTCTGGCGATGAAGGGCGAAAGTGCAGCGCGAGAACTCGAGGAGGACCGCAACGCGGTCGAAGGCGTCGGCGGTCGTGACCCTGAGCTCGTGACCATCGGGGCGGGCCGCGTGGACGTTCCGACCCGCGTGATCCGCGTGACGCGGGGCGAGCGCCCAGAAGGGTTTGAGGTCCGTCAACCCCGGTCCGCGCGGCCCACCGGTTCGGCGTTGGCAGGGCGCGAGCGGCGTGGGTCCGGGCGACGGGCGGGTCGGCGCGGCGGCCGCACCCGCGGGTAGCACGACACACCGCCTACCCGGAATCCCCGGGTGCGATAAGGGATTAGCGTGGGCGACGCTGAGGCGAAGCAAGCGGTCGCGCGCGTGGGCGCAAGGTGAAGGTTAGGGAGAGACGTGGCACAGGACACCGGTCTGGGCTGGCCGAGGGGCGCTTCACCAGGTCCCACTGCTCATGGATCAGCCGGACTAGGTTGGCCGTCGTCGTCCCTGACGAACCCCGTCACCCAAACCCCCGTTGTTTCACGTGAAACAGGGAGTCGATCGCCGGTTTCACGTGAAACGGCGGAACGAGCGTCGGTTTCACGTGAAACGACCGGGCGAGCGTCGGTTTCACCTGAAACCGAGTGCGGGCTGTCCCCCAGGAGTGCGGCAGAGAAGGAGCTTCTCGACAGGCGCCGCTCCGTAGGAGAGCCCATCGACGTTCTCATCCCGCGCGCTCCGCAGACCGCGCCGATGGCAGATGACGAAGCATCAAGACGGGGAGATGAAGCGTCAGGACGGGGAGATCATGACGTTCCCGGTGGGCCAGTCGTAACCCCCCATCCGCACCCAGCCCTCGACGAGCGTCGCGCGACGACCGACCCCGCGCTGGAAGCGCGTGCCGTGACGGCGAGGGTCGAGTCGCCATCGGCCGTGCCGCCCGAGACGGTCGCAGACCCCGCCTCCAGGCCCGGTGCCGGCGATCCGCTCGCACGCGGGCCGTGGCCGAAGCCGACGACAACACGGGTCATCACCGTGGCCAATCAGAAGGGTGGCGTGGGCAAGACAACGTCGGCGGTCAACCTCGCGGCGGCGCTCGCCCGAGGCGGCCTCACCGTCCTGGTGATCGACACTGACCCGCAGGGGAACGCGAGTACCGCCCTGAGCATCGACCACCACGCCGACGTGCCCAGCGTCTACGACGTGCTCGTCGACGAGGCCACGCTGGGCGACGTGGCTCAGCCTTGCCCAGACCTGCCCGGGCTCTCGTGCGTGCCGGCAACGATCGACCTCGCCGGCGCCGAGATCGAACTTGTGTCGTTCGTCGCCCGTGAGACACGACTCCAGCGAGCAGTCGAGGCATTCCTCGCCTCAGGTGCGCCGGCCCCCGACTACATCCTCATCGACTGCCCGCCGAGCCTGGGCCTGCTGACGATCAACGCGTTCGTCGCCGCTCACGAGGTGCTCATCCCCATTCAGTGCGAGTACTACGCCCTCGAGGGGCTCTCGATGCTGCTCAAGAACGTCGAGATGATTCGCCGTCACCTGAACCCCAAGCTCTACATCTCGACGATTCTCCTGACGATGTACGACGCCCGGACCCGTCTCTCGCAGCAGGTCGCCCAGGAGGTGCGCGAACACTTCCCGGAGCAGGTGTTGCGGACGACAGTTCCGAGGTCGGTGCGGATTTCGGAAGCGCCGAGCCATGGGCAGACTGTGCTGACGTACGACCCGATGAGTTCTGGGGCCCTGTCCTATCTCGAGGCCGCCCGGGAGGTCGCTGAGCGCGGTGAGGGGAAGGGACCCCTTTAGCGAGGCGTTGCCGCGTGCGCCCGTATCCACATGCTCCCGTGGATGTTTCACGTGAAACGCGTTGTCCACAGCCTCACGGTGCGTCTCCACCGGCTGGCGTTGCCGCACACATAGGCTCGGCGCGTCATACATGGTGAAAGGGAGGCGACGATGACGGAACGACGACGCGGCTTGGGGCGAGGTTTGGGGGCGCTCATTCCCACGGAGCCCGCCTCGGCGGCGACGATGACTCGGCCGCGGGACGTGTTCTTCCGTGATCACGGACCGGGCCAGCCGGCCTTCGCCGAGAAGAGTGACGAGCGCGGCTCGAGCTTCCAGCCCGCGGCGGGCCTGGTCTCTTCGTCCGAATCCCAGCTCCGGGAAGAGGCAGAGGGATCGGGCGATGGGATGCGGACGGAGCACGACGCAGCACGTGCAGCCGAGGATGTCCACGCTGTCACCGCGGACGACACCATCCTGCCGGTGCCCGGAGCGACATTCGCGCTCATTCCGCTCGACGCCATCCGCCCGAACCCCCGCCAGCCGCGGCAGGTCTTCGACGAGGACGAGCTGGCCGAGTTGGTCCACTCCATCACAGAGATTGGCGTCCTCCAGCCGGTCGTCGTTCGCCCGATCGAGGATGCCCCCGTGGAGGGAGCGGCCCGGCCCGAAGGGAGCGAGGGCCCGACCTACGAGCTCGTGATGGGCGAGCGCCGGTGGCGTGCCTGCCGTGAGGCCGGGGAGACGACGATCCCGGCGATCGTGCGATCGACCGGCGACGACGCGATGCTGCGAGACGCGCTCCTGGAGAACCTGCACCGGACGCAGCTCAACCCCCTGGAGGAGGCTGCCGCCTACCAGCAGCTCCTCGAGGACTTCGGCTGCACACACGAGGATCTCGCGTCGCGATTGGGACGATCCCGCCCGCAGATCAGCAACTTCATCCGGCTCCTCAAGCTCCCTCCCCTCGTGCAACGGCGGGTCGCGGTCGGCGTGCTCTCGGCAGGTCACGCCCGTGCGCTCCTCGCCCTTCCTGACGCTGCCGCGATGGAGCGCCTCGCTCAGCGCATCGTCGCCGAAGGGCTGAGCGTGCGCAGCGTCGAGGAGATCGTCGCGCTCGGCGGGGAGCCGGAGCGGGTCGCTCGACGGACGTCGCCGAGGGACACTCGGATGCCGGAGCTGGACGACCTGGCCGCCTTCCTCGCAGACCGGTGGGACACGAGGGTGTCCATCGCGATGGGACGTCGCAAGGGGCGTCTGACGGTCGAGTTCGCGTCCGTGGATGATCTCAACCGCATCCTCGAAGCGATCGGTGAGACGCCCGATGGCGGGGGTCGGCTCGACAGTGAGCGGACGGAGGAGGTGCGAGACCGGGAGGAACCTCTTGCCGGTTGACGCCTGAGACGGGCTGCACGACGAAGGGGTGGACCCGCGCGATGCGGGTCCACCCCTTTGTCGTGTGCTCGACCGATCGTCAGCCGATGAAGGGCTCCAGCTCGCGCAGCAGGCGCGGCTTGGGCTGGGCACCGATGATCGTCTTGGCGATGTCTCCGCCGACGTAGACGTTCATCGTGGGGATGCTTGTGATGCCGTAGGTCGCCGCCGTCTTGGGGTTGTCGTCCGTGTTGAGCTTGACGACCGTCAACTTGTCGCCGTGCGTTCCGGCGATCTCCTCGAGAATCGGAGCCACGGCCTTGCACGGGCCGCACCAGGGGGCCCAGAAGTCCACGAGCACCGGCTTGTCGCTCTGCAGGACGTCCGCCTGGAACGTGGCGTCCGTCGTCTCCTTGATGTTGCCCATGGGGATCCTTTCGCTGGGGGATGGTTGTGCGTGATGTCGGGGGCGATGTCCGTTGTTGGGGGGCGTGCCGGCCTAGCCTCGCGAGTCGGCAAGCACTGCCAGGTAGGTGGCGTCGCTGGCCGGGGCCTCGCCGCCGTCGAGTGCGGCGATGAAGCGTTCCGCGTCGAGCGCGGCGGCACAGCCCGAACCCGCGGCGGTGATCGCCTGCCGGTAGGTGTGATCGACGAGGTCCCCGCAGGCGAAGACCCCATCGAGGTTGGTGCGCGACGAGCGGCCTTCGACCTGCACGTAGCCTGCGGCGTCGAGTGAGACCTGACCGCGGACCAGCTCGCTGCGGGGGTCGTGGCCGATCGCGACAAAGAGGCCCGACACATCCAGCTCGCTCTCCTGGTGCGTCACCGTGTCCGTGAGAGTCACACCGACGAGCTTGCCGTCACCGTGGATGCGTGACACGGCGCTGTTCCACGCGAACCGGATCTTGGGGTTGTCCGCCGCGCGCTGCGCCATGATCTTGCTCGCCCGCAGCTCGTCGCGACGGTGGATGATCGTCACGCTGCGTGCGAACTTCGTGAGGAAGGTCGCCTCCTCGACAGCGGAGTCGCCCCCACCGACGACCGCGATGTCCTGATCGCGGAAGAAGAATCCGTCACACGTGGCGCACCACGAGACGCCGTGGCCGGAGAGCCGCTTTTCGTCGGGCAGCCCGAGCTCGCGGTAGGCGGAGCCCATCGCCAGAATGACCGCCCGCGCCCGGTACGTGCGTCCCTCGCCGTCCGTGACTTCCTTGACGGGGCCGTCGAGCTTCAACTCAACGGCGTCGTCGGCGATGAGCTCGGCCCCGAATCGCTCGGCCTGGGCGCGCATCTGCTCCATGAGGTCGGGACCCATGATGCCGTCGGTGAACCCAGGGAAGTTCTCCACCTCGGTCGTGGTCATGAGGGCCCCACCAGCGGTCACGGACCCCGTCAGCACAACCGGGGCGAGCTTGGCCCGGGCGGCATAAATGGCGGCCGTGTATCCCGCGGGGCCTGAGCCCACGATGACCAGGTCTCGCACATCGTCGTCAGAGCCGTGACCGACCCCCGCCGACTGCGGGACGGAGTCCGACGTGGTCCCTGATCGGTGGGCCGCCCCGGTGTTGATGAACCCTGTCGTCGGCGCGAAACCGCCCAAGGAGTCGCTCACGTGCTGTCCCTTCGCAGGTGTGGTGTCGTGAAGCCGCACGCGACCGACACCTCCATGTCGGACCGGCGGCGCGATCACGCGGCTGTGATCGCCTACGAGACGATCAACGGATACCCCAAGGGGCATATTCCGAGAAGGATCGCGGTGCCCACGATATCGGCCCGGCATCAGCGGCCGTCGGCGACGCGACCCGACAGAGTCGCCCCTCCGGGGTCGGGCCGGCCGGTCAGCGCACCGCCAGGGGTCCCGCCAAGGTCGTCGAGCTCCCGGCGGCCCCGCATCGGCGGTCGACGACGCGTACCTGCGTGCCGACAGCGTTGTCGGTGACCACGATGACCGCCGGAGCGTTCTCGTAGAAGGCCAGGTCGGCAACCGCACGCGAGGTGTCGAGTCCGAGCGCCGACAGGCACGCGGACATCCCCAACTCCGTGCCGAGCGGGCCGATGCCCGGCGCCTCGGCGCTCAGCGGGGCGAGCGGCGCGGCCGGGGAGCGCCACAACTGACCTGCCTCGCGGGCCAGGTCGGACTGTGTGTAGCGGTGTCCGGAAGCCTGGACGTGCAGGTCGAGCGTTGCCGGTCCGGACGGGTGTGTGGCGTCGGGGTCGCCCCCCTGAGCGCCCTCTCCGGCGGATGCCGTCGCGCCCGGGTTCACCGTGGACCCGCCCCTGGTCGCGCCCCCCGGGTCAGGCGCCGTCGTGGGTGACGCGGCGCCGGGCGCGGCGACATAGAGCTGAGCGGTCGCGGACGGGTCAGTGTTGCGGTGTGGCGCCAGCACGTTGATCATGACCACGCCTCCGACGGCGGCAGCGGCGGCCGCCCCCGACAGCGCGACGATGAGCCCGCGCGACGTGCCCCGGCCAGACTCATCGGCGTCGCGCCTCGCCGCCTGCGGCCGGGGCGGCAGCGGCCGCACGTTCGGCGACCGAGGACCCCGCTGCTCCTGCTCGTGCTCAAGGCTCGCTGTGATCCGAGCGATGAGGTCCGGCGGCATGGGACCGGGGTCGGGCAGGGTCGCCAACAGCTGTTGCACGCCGGTCGGATCGTCATCGGACGAGGGGCGCAGGCGAGAGAGCGGTCGCGTCACGGTGTACACCTCCTTAAATCAGCCAGGGGGAGCGGCACACTGTGCCGACACCCGAGTACGACGCTCGGGGCAACTGGGTGGTTCCCTGACCCGACCCTGAGAGCCCCGAGAAGTGCTGGGGGTGGCGCCGTCCCGCGGCCCTGTCGCCGGATGCCGCCGGATGCCGAGCCCGGTGGTAGCGGGACGGCTACGGCCTCAGCAGCGGGGCCAGCGCGGCCCGGCCTCGTGCGCACCGTGACTTCACAGTGCCCTCGGCCACCCCGAGCACCTGGGCCGTCTCGGCGACGCTGAGGCCGTGCATGTCGACCAGGGTGAGCGCGAGTCGCTGCCCCTCGGGCAAGGTCGCCAGTGCCGCGCGCACGTCGATCCCGGTCTCCGCCGAGGAGTGGTGATCCCTGCGGTCCGCGAGGATCGCCGCGTGGTCCTCCGGAAGCTCGCTCGTCGGGCGTCGCCGTCGCAGCCGGTCCAGGCACGCGTTGACCACGATGCGGTGCAGCCAGGTCGTCACCGCCGCCTGGCCTCGGAAGGTGTCGGCCCGCCGGAATGCCGAGATGAACGCCTCCTGCACGGCGTCCGAAGCGAGCTCGCGATCGTTGGTGGTGCGCAGGGCGACCGCCCACATGCGATCTTTGTGCCGGCGGAACAACTCACCGAACGCCTCGGCGTCGCCCGCGCAGTGGGCCGACAGTAGCTCCTCGTCACTGAGCTCGCTCAGCGACGCAGCACCTGCTCGCCGGTCCACGGACATCACGAGGTGAGCGAGATCTCGTCGATCTGCGCGCGGAACTTGCCATCGGAATCCTCCGCGGCCTTCGTCACCCACACGATCAGGTAGCGCCCTGCCACAGGGTTGCGCACCGGCACGCTGCGCTCGCCGGTGCCGTCGGTGAAGCCACCGACCTTCGTGGCGTCGGTGAGGGATGTGCGGTCCGAGACGTAGAAGTCGATGTCCTGGCCGCCCTGGGATGGCAGCCACACACGGATCGTGCGCACGACGGTGTCGGCGGGGACTTCGACCGCGAGGCCGACACCCTCCTTCTGGCCACCCATCGATGCCGAGTTCTTGTAGCCCTCGGACTTCCACGACGTGTCCTGCTTGCCGTCGATGGCCCGGCCCGCCGCGGACTCGTTCTCGGTGCCGTCGCCCTGCGGGTCGAACGACGAGATGCCCACAGCAGTGATGGGGCCGGAGGCGGCCGTCGCGCTCGTCGAGGGGCCACTCGAGGCGGTGCCCGGCCCTGCGGACGGACTCGCGGTGGCGCGGGCGGTGGCGGCGCTGTGCGCACCACTTCGGCTGAACATGCCCGTGAGAGTCGGTATGGCGAACAACAGTGCGGCAAGGATCACCGCGACAACGACCGCGAGGATGAGCTTGGCGTGGCGACCTTCGACCTCAGGAGTCTGCGGTAGCAGCGGCGCCGGCGGCGGCAGCGGCGTGTTGCGCTGCTCTTCGAGCGCCTCGGGAAGGTTGAGGAATCCGGGGTCGGCGCGGCGCTCCTCGAGCCGGCGGCGGGTGGTGGCAGCGCGGGCTTCGCGTTCGGCCTCGCGGTGTTCGCGGACACGCGCGATGGGTCCGGCCGCGACCGCCTCGCGGCCGCGCTCACCGCCCGTGCCCCGGGCGCGGGACCGCCCCGGGACCACGGGAATCGCCTCGGTCGGGCTCGGGGCCAGCGGCCGTGCGACGGGAGCGACCTTGGGGGCCACGTGCCGCACGAGAGTGTGCGACCACGGAGAGATGCGCCCGACGAGCTCCTGGGGCGTGCGCGGACCGGTGTCGTGGTTGAGCGTGGCCCGGCAGATCGCGTCGAGGTCGGGCGGCACGGCGGCGGCGATCTCGGACGGTGCCGCGACGCCACCTACGATGCGGGGCGCCGGCTCGAGACCGGGGATGCGCTGCGGCAGAGGCCACCTCGTCGTCATCGCCGCGTACAGCAGCGCGACCGTCGCCACCGTGTCGATGCGCTCCGCCCGCTCCGGGTCGGTCTCGTCAGTTCCTTCCAGCGCGGCGGCGGTCGCGAGCCCGGCGACCTTGATGAGCCCGCCGTCGGTGCGGCGCACCGAGTGCGGGGTGATGTGCAGGTGATGCAGGCCGCGTTCGGCGGCGACTGCCAGACCGCTGGCGACCTCACCGGCGATGCGGCGGGCCTCCTCGGGGGGCAACGGGCCCTGCGACACGAGGTCGGCGATGCTCGAGGAGTCCGACAGCGACTCCTCGACGAGCCAGCTCACCTCCTCGCCCGCTCCGACGTCGAGCACCCGCACGAGGCGGTGGTCGTTGAGGGCGGCGCTGCGCCGGGCGGCGTCGACGATCGCGTCGGCGCGCGAGAGGTTGCTCGGGAAGATCGTGATCGACACCTCTCGCCCGAGTGTCGAGTCGACCGCAGACCACACCTCGATCGAGCCGAGGTGCGCCCGTCGTTCGTTGAGTGCATAGCGATCGGCGATGAGTCGTCCCGTTCCTACGCCGTACACGGGCGCTCCTCTCACCTCGTCCGGGGGGTCGTCCGCATGCTCCGCCAGGCGTGCGTCAGCCCAGGCGCAGAGGTATGACCGACGACAGTCTAGGCGGAGGGCGGCGCGGCGCCTCGCGCGCCTCGCAGACGGCGGAGCAACGGATCGAGCACAGAATCGATCTCCCGCACGCGCATTCGTCGCGCGGCGGCGACGTAGAGCAGGACGAAGAGCGAGCCTCCGATGACGAGCGCACCGGCCGAGACGACCCGCGACGAGCCGAACTGCTCCCCGATGACGACCACGCCCCACGCGACCAACGCCGCGGGGACGGAGGCGACGACGACTCGCACGGTGGTGCGCACGACGCCGGCCAGTGGCAGCCCCTCGAGGCGCCGGCCCAGCCACGCGACGGCGACGAGAGCCGCGGCGATGTTGCTCAACGCCTGACCGAGCGCCACGCCGACGGCGCGGAATTCCGAGGGCACCCAGAGGCACACGAGGGCGACCGCGGCCGCGATGCCCGTGTTGACGAGCTGCAGGTAGAAGGGTGTCTTGGCGTCCTCCATCGCGAAGAACGCCCGCTGGGCCACGTAGTAGGCGCCGTAGGCGGGCAGCCCGACCATCATGGCGATCATGACGTAGCCGATCGCGTCGCCGGTCTCGAGGGAGTTCACGGGAAAGAGCAGCCGGGTCAGATGAGTGCCGAGCACGAAGCAGCCGATCATGATCGGCACCGTCGCGATGCCGGTCAGGGTCAGACCCTGCACCACGTTGCCTCGCAGGGCCGGGTGGTCACGGGCCGACGCCGCCCGGCTCATGGCCGTGAAGAGCGCGGTGACCAACGAGACGGTGATGAGCCCGTGAGGGGTCATGAACAGCAGGAATGCCTGGTCGTAGGGCAGCTTGCCGGTGTCGCCCGCGGGCACCGATGTCAGCACGCGCGACTGCACGACGAGACCGACCTGGGCGACGACGAGAGCGGCGAACGTCCACGTGGCCACACGACCGGCGCTGCCGAGCCCGACCCCGCGCCAGCCGAACCGCGGGGTGTAGCGGAACCCGCCCCGGTAGAGCGGCACGAGCAGCACGAGCGCCTGCACGGCGACCCCCAGCAGCAGGGATCCGGCGAGGATCCAGATCATCTGCGGCGTATACGCCGTCACCGGCGACTGCTGCTGCGCCCCGAACGCGACGAGGAAGTAGCCCAGCCCGGCGATCCACACGACGTTGCACAGCACGGGGGACCACATGAACCAGCCGAAGCGCTCCTGGGCATTGAGCACCTGGCCGAGGATCGTGTAAAGCCCGTAGAAGAAGATCGCCGGCATGCAGATGTAGGCGAACGCGACCGACAGCTGGAATGTCTGCGGCGCCCACTTGTCGCTCGCGAAGAGGTCGACGAGCAGGGGTGCTCCCGCGAAACAGACGAGCGTGACGACCAACAGCGCGACGATCGCGAGGGTCAGGAGCCGGTCGACGAAGTCCTTGCCGCCGTCGGGATCCTTCTCCGCCTTCGTGATCTGCGGCACCAGCACGGCGTTGAGGACGCCGCCGGCCAGCAGCAGATAGACGGTGTTGGGCAGGGTGTTGGCCACGGCCCAGGCGTCGCCGGCCAGCGAGCGGCCGAAGACCGCCATGATCATCGAGGCCCGCACGACCCCCAGCAGTCGGGAGACGAAGCTCCCCGCCGCCATCACCGCGCTGTGCCGCGCGAGTCGGCTGGTCGGCGTCGTCGTCATGCCCGCTCCCCGTCGCTGCGGGTCGTGCGCGGGTCGTCAGCTGGCGTCGGCACGCTTGCTCACCTGCCGGTTCATCGATCCAACTCCTTGAGGTTCTCGGTCGACACCCGAGGTCGCCCGGCCCGCAGGGCACGATAGAGGCCCGCGAGGAAGACGACGCCGGCGAGTCCGCCGAGGGCGAGCATGAGCCACCCGTTGGTGGGTTGGACTCGCACACGGACCGTCGCGTCGGTGCCGAGCCTAGTGTTCTGCGGGGTGGCCAGGTGTGTCGAGACCGGCACCACGCCGGCGGCGACGGCCTCCACCTGGACGCGCACGGTGGTGCGGCTGCCGGGTCGGATGGTCAGGGGTGCCGGCTCGGACGTGACGCGCAGACGCGGGGGCCGGCCCTGCGGCGCGAAGACCACGTGCACGTCATGCACCTCGACGTCGAGTCGATTGACGACGGTGACCTGGAGCACGCCGTGGTCGGCGAAGAAGTTGATCGTGCTGGGGACGACCGAGACGCCGGTCGTCAGCGTGTGGATGCGGTCGGTGACGATCGTGTCGAGATGGGTCCACACGCCGGGGGCGAAGCGCCAGCGTGACGACGCGAGGGCGTCGACGGTGTCCGCGTCGGGCACGACGCCGGAGTCCGGTGTCGCCGACAGCACGCTCGCGAGCCCGGCTACCTCGTCCTGCTGTCGTTCGAGCCGCGCGACGACCGACGTCGTCACCGGCGAGGGCCCGGGGCTCAGTGGGTCCGCGGCGCCCGCCCGCGGCAGGTCGACCGAGACCCGGGTGCCGGCCGGGTCGACGAGGGCCTGACTGCTGCCGAGCTGGATCCACGGGGTGCCCGCCAGCGCGCCCAGGACCCCCTGCACGGCAGCGGGATCGGGGTCGAAGTCCCGGCCCGCGGCGATGACGACCTGTCGGGTGCGGCCCGGTGACTCCGCGAGCAGCGTGACGCTCTCGGCGAGCATCTGCAGCGTCAGTTCGGTCGTGAGCTGCCCGTCCTGCGCGTTCTCGAGGAGGCGGGACAACTCGTCATCGAAGGTGATGATCGGGGTGCCGCCGGCGGTGCGTCGCGCCGCGGGCCCGGTGATGTCGGGGTCGGCGTCGTAGGCCGAGGCGGGAGCCACGACCGCGGCCGGCCCGGTCGCCCCGAAGCCCTCGCTGAGCCGGCGCACCGACTCGCCCGACAGGGGTGTGCCGACGGGCCAGGCGACGCGCGCGACGCCCGGAAGGCCGAGCTGATCGCCTACGCCGTCGGGGTCGGCCAGCAGGCTGCGCAGGTAGGAGGTGCTCGGACTGCTCGCCACGAGGGCGGACAGGTCGGGGTCGTTGCGCGGCAGCGCCCACACGGGGTGTTGGGGGGTGAGTTCGGAGAGCCGTTGCGCGAGCTCGGCCTGCGCGGGATCCGCCGGGTCGGTCGGGCTGGGGGTGGCGGTGGGTGCCGCGGTGGGCGGCGCGCCCGTCGTCGGTGCTGCGCTCGTGGGTGGTGCGCTCGGGGTCGGTGGCCCGGTGGTGGACACGTCCACGTGCCCCGGAGTGTCCAGCAGCGCCGGGTCGACGGCCCACGTCACCGGGAACGGCGTCGTCGCCGCCAGGATGCGGTCGATCCGGCTGCCCGGGCCGACGGCGTCGGCCCAGGCGTCGGCCCGTTCCTGTCCCGTGGCCGTGAGCAGCGCCGGATCGGGGTCCGGTGTCAGCGGCACGACGACCGACAGCTGCAGCGGCTGGTATTCCTTGCGGGTCTGGAAGGGCAGGTAGGTCGCGCGGCTCGCGCTCGCGCCTCGGGCCGCGGAACCGGGCGGAACCTCCACCTGCGCGTCGACCTGGAGGGGCAGCACGCCGTAGGCCCGGTTCAGCGTCAGGGCAGCCGCCGGGATCGTCACCGTGACCTGCGTCGATGCGCGGGCGGCCAGCGGTGCGGACGTCGTGGTGTGGGCGACGACGCGGCCTCCGGTCAGACCCTGGGTGGCGAAGGAGCGCACCTGGTGCCGCGTCAGGAGCGAGGTGGCCGAGCCGAGCCGCACCGCGACCCGCACGGGTCCGAGCGTCGGGCCAGTGCCGGAGTTGCGCACCGTGACCTGGGCCACGACGTCGCGCCCGGGCACGGCGATGATCGGGTCGAGCCGGCTGACGTGCACGGCGAGGACGGCGGCGGATTCCTCGCGTGCGGGGGCCGACGCGGATCCGCGCGGGGGATCGGCCCGCGGGAACTCCCGCACCATCTCCGTAGCAGGTCCGCTCACCCCTGCGGCCGCGGCCACGCCGACGGGGCCGGCGAGCGCCACCCACAGGCACACGACCAACGCCGTCACAGCGGCCGAGACCGCTCGTGACCTGCCGGGGCGGGGCCTCATCCCTCTCCGGCCAGCCTCTCCCAGGCCAACTGGGCGATGCGCCGCTCGTTGGGAAACGTCAATCGCTCCTGCACCTGTCCCAGAGGGATCCAGGCGACGTCGATGGCCTCGCGGTCGGGATCCTTCTCGATCGTCAGATAGCCCCCGGTCGCCTCGAGGAGGTAGTGGTGGACGATCTTGTGCACCCGGCGATCGTGGGTCGAGAACCAGTAGTCGATGGTGCCGAGGTCGGTGAGCACCCGGCCCTGGATGCCGGTCTCCTCCTCCACCTCGCGCTCCGCGGTCTCGACGAGCGTCTCGTCGTTTTCCTGGTGCCCCTTGGGCAGACACCACTCGATGCGTCCGGCGCGGTTGCGGCGCGCGATGACCGCGATGTGCGCCCGCCCCTCCTGCACGTCGACGACGATGCCGCCCGCCGACCTCTCGAGCACCGCAGGCAGCCTCCGGGGCTGTCTGCTGGGGCGCGAGGAGGTAGTCATCTGGCCACTGTAACGAGACTGGCTGGGCACTTGCCGGACCTCGGCGGTGCACCGGCGGCATTTCGCGCCCCGCCGGCCACCTGCCGGCCACCGGTCGGCCACGGCCCAGCCATGGGTGGCCGGTGGGCGCTGGGCCCCCGCGCGCTCCCCTACCCTTGGCTGCTGTGTCCGTCCGCCAACCAGTCCACGCCGCCCCGGCCGGCTCCCCGACGCCGCCCCCGGGTGGCGCCGCCGTCGGGCAGGAGACGCTCGAGCCCCTGCTGCGGGAGGCGCTGGCTCAGCTGAGCCCGATCATGCCGCTCCTGCTCGAGCTCGGTGAGCGCTTCGCTGCCGCGGGGCACGACCTGGCGCTCGTCGGCGGCCCGGTGCGCGACGCCTTCCTCGGCCGGGTCAGCACGGACCTGGACCTCACGACGAGCGCCCGCCCCGAGGAGATCGAGACGATCACCGCGGGCTGGGCCGACGCGCAGTGGGATGTCGGGCGCGAGTTCGGCACCATCGCCATGCGTCGGGGCGAGCACGTCATCGAGATCACGACCTACCGGGCGGATGCCTATGACGGCACCTCACGCAAGCCGGTCGTGGCCTTCGGCGACGACCTCGCCGAGGATCTCGTGCGGCGCGACTTCACGGTCAACGCCATGGCTCTGCGGCTGCCGGGCCTGGAGTTCGTCGACCCGCATGGCGGCCTGATCGATCTCGCGCGGCGCCGGCTGCGCACGCCGGGGCCGCCGGAGGTCTCGTTCGCCGACGACCCGCTGCGCATGATGCGGGCTGCCCGGTTTGTGGCTCAGCTCGGGGCCGACCTCGATCCCACGGTCGCCCGGGCGATCGAGGCCGCGGTCGACTCTTTGAGCATCGTGTCGGCCGAGCGCATCCGCGACGAGCTCGTCAAGCTGCTGCTCACCCGCGACCCGCGACCCGGCCTGGTGGTGCTCGTCGACACCGGCCTCGCCCAGCGGATGCTGCCCGAGCTGCCCGGCATGCGCCTGGCCATCGACGAACATCACCGCCACAAGGACGTCTACGAGCACTCCCTCACCGTGCTCGACCAGGCGATCGCCCTGGAAGGCCCGGCGGGGTCCCCGCCGGAGTCGGTGCCCGGGCCGGACCTCGTCCTGCGGCTCGCGGCCCTGCTGCACGACATCGGCAAGCCCGAGACCCGCCGGTTCGAGCCGGGCGGCGGGGTCAGCTTCCACCATCACGAGGTCGTCGGCGCCAAGCTCGCGACGCGCCGGCTCAAGGCGTTGCGCGTCGACAAGGAGACGACGAAGGCGGTGGCGCGCCTCATCGAGTTGCACCTGCGCTTCCACGGTTATGGCGGTGGGGAGTGGACCGACTCGGCCGTGCGCCGCTATGTCACCGACGCCGGCGACCTGCTGCCGAGGCTGCACCGGCTGACGCGGGCCGACTGCACGACCCGCAACCGGCGCAAGGCCGCCCGGCTCGCCGCGGCCTACGACTCGCTCGAGGAGCGGATCGAGCAGCTCAGCGCCGCAGAAGAGCTCAAGGCCGTGCGCCCCGAGCTCGACGGCAACCAGATCGGGGCCGTCCTCGGCATCGCGCCCGGCCCGCTGCTGGGTCGCGCCTACAAGCACCTCCTCGCGGTGCGGCTCGACCAGGGGCCCATCGGCGTCGACGCCGCGGAGGCCGAGCTGCGGCGGTGGTGGGCCGAGCAGCCCGAGTCGGCCGACTGACGCGCCCTGCCTCGACTCGCCGTGCGCCGCCCTCGGTCGGGGTGTCGCAGGCCGTTGCCCGGGCCGGCCGGGCCCGACGGCGGGTTCACGCGGTGCCGAGGTCCCGCCGCTGCCAGCCCCACAGGCCGGCGGCGACGAGCACCGCGGCCAGTCCGGTCTCCACGAGGATCGGCGTCCACGCCATCGCGTCGACGGGCAGCTTGGGGAGCGCCGCGAAGGGCGTCGCGTCGAGCAGCCACTGCGGCAGGTGCAGCAGGGGGCCGACCCACGTGACGAAGAGCGACCACCCCAGCACGAGCCACACCAGGCCCGACGCGCGCGGCGCGAGGCCGAGCAGCGCCGCACCGAGCGCGACCGCGAGCCAGATGCCCGGCGCCAGTGCGAGCGCCGCACCGGCGACCCGGGCGATGAGTCCGGGGTCTGCCGAGGAGAGCGCCTGGGGCAGCGCGACGAGCCCTCCGCAGAGCACGAGCAGGCCCGTCGGCACGACGAGCGCCGGCACGAGCTGCGCGAGCATGATCGCGGCGCGCGGGGTGGCGGTGGCGGCGAGAAGCTCGACGTGCCCGTTCTCCTCCGCACGCCGCAGGCGCAGCAGCAGGGCGGCGCCGAAGAGCGCGATGACGACGACGAGGATGCCGAGCATCGCGACGTAGAAGGCGTCGCGCAGCAGTCCGACCCCGCCGCCCATGCGACGGAAGAGGTCGGCGAGCTGCGGGTTGTCGACGAGCATCTGGTCGATCGTGCCGGCCAGAGAGCCGATCGCCACGGCGAAGACGGCCAGCCCGATCGTCCAGCCGATGATCGCGGCGCGCTCGAGGCGCAGGGTGAGCGCACCGACTCCGCGCAGCCACGGCGGGGCGTGGGCCGGCCCCGGCCGGGTGGCTCGCAGGCCGGCGCCGAGATCGCGGCGCGACTCCAGGGCGACCGCGGCGACGACGAGACCGGCGGCGGTCAGCGCCGGGAGCAGCAGCACCCACCACCGCTCGTCGGCATAGGGCCGCGCCAGCGCCGCCCACTGCACGGGGGCGATCCACCCCAGCCACGACAGGGCGGAGTCGCGCGGGCTGCCGTCGGCCAACGCCCGGAGCAGGTAGGCGACACCCAGCGCCCCCAGGGCGAGGAACCGTGCGGCCCGGGCCGACTCGACGAGTTGTGCGGCGACGGCGGCGACGCCGGCCCAGACGGCGCCCACGAGGGCGATGCCCAGACCCGCCGCGAGGGCGCCGCTGACCGGTGGCGCGGACGTCGCGAGGGCCGCGGTGACGAGTGCGCCCAGCACCGCACAGCCGGCCAGCGCCACGAGCAGCGCCGCGGCGAGCGGTGCGTGGCGGCCGATGGCGCCGGCCCGGACGAGCTCGACGCGACCCTCTTCCTCCTCGGCGCGGGTGGCTCGGATGACGCCGAGCGCGGCCATCATCGCGGCCGCGGCGGCGACGAACGTGCCGACGCGCCACATCGCAAAACCGCCGGCGTCGCCGAGGTGGTAGGGCGGTCCGAGCATCGCGCGCATCGTGGGGTTGGCCGCGAGCGCCTCGATCGTCAGGCGACCGGCGCCGCTGTCGGGCACGAGCTGCGCATACGCGGACACCGTGGCCGGCATGAGGCTGGCGAGGGCGAGCACCCACACGAGCCAGAACCAGCGCGAGCGGCGCAGCGCGAGCCGGGACAGCAGCAGCGTGCCCGTCAGGGTGCTCGCCGAGAGCGCGCGCGACGGTGACGCGTGTCGGCCGCGAGGCCGGGGCCGCAGCATCGCGGTCACGGGTGTCGCCGCCCCGGACGCTCGATGTCGGCCGCGCCGTCGTGGTCGTCGCGCGCAGGGCCGAGATCGTCTCCTCGGTCTTCGTCTCGGCCGTCGCCCGGGTCGTCGTAGTGCTCGAGGAACAGCTCCTCCAGCGTCGGCGGGCTGCTGACCAGGGAGGCCACGCCGGCGGCGGTCAGGGCGGCGAGCACCGGTGTCAGGGCGGTCGCGTCGACCTGGCAGGTGATGCGCCGCCCCTCGATGCGGATGTCGTGCACGCCGGGCAGCGACGTGAGCTCGGCCGGCGGCTCGGACAGCACGTCGGCGACGACCTGGGTGCGCGTGAGGTGCCGCAGCTGGGCCAGCGTGCCGGACTCCACGAGCCGGCCCGCACGGATGATGCTCACGTGGTCGCACAGGGCCTCGACCTCGGAGAGGATGTGGCTGCTCAGGAGCACCGTGCGGCCGCTGTCACGCTCGGCCCGCAGGTAGTCGGTGAACACCCTTTCCATGAGCGGGTCGAGCCCGCTCGTGGGCTCGTCGAGCAGCAGCAGGTCGACGTCGCCGGCAAGGGCCGCCACGAGCGCCACCTTCTGTCGGTTGCCCTTGGAATAGGAGCGGCCCTTCTTCGTCGGGTCGAGGTCGAAACGCGTGATGAGCTCGTCGCGGCGCTGTGGGTCGATGCCGCCGCGGGCGCGTCCGAGCAGTTCGATGGCCTCGCCACCGGTGAGGTTCGGCCACAGGGTGACGTCGCCGGGCACGTAGGCGAGGCGCCGGTGCAAGCTCGGGGCGTCGGCCCACGGATCGCCGCCGAGCAGCCGCACGCGCCCCGCGTCGGCGCGCAGCAGCCCGAGCAGCACGCGGATCGTCGTCGACTTGCCCGATCCGTTGGGCCCCAGGAAGCCGTGGATCTGGCCGCGCGGCACCTGCATCGTCAGATCGTCGAGGGCCGTGACCGCCCCGAACCTCTTGGTGACGCCGCGCAGATCGATGACGGCTTCGCTGTCGGGCAGTTCGTCGCCCGGCAGCGCGCCGGCGGGGTGGTCTCCGGCAAGGCGACCGGCGGCGCGATCGACGGTGTTCACATCACGCAGCGTAGGCACGTCCGCAGCCGGTGCCGTCGAAACCCGTGAAGTCTGAGCGACATCTGGCGGGGCGCTGCCCGGCAGGGTGAGTCCGGAGCCCGCCGCCAGGTGCGCGGCGGCGTCCGACCTGGTGCCGCCGCAAGGGAACTGCGCTGTGGCACGGGCGTGGTCCAGAACGAGTGTTCATACTGACCCATGCAGGAGGCCGCCGCCGGTGCCGATGAGGTGGGCGTCGGCAGACAGCCCGCCACCAGCGCGGGTCGTTCAGGGCGCAGACAGGGGTTGACGGCGCGTGAGTTCACCGAGCGGGAATGGCCGGCCGGGTCGGACCGTGGTCCGAGGACGGGCCGCGGATCCCCGCAGCCTGCGCGAGAAGCTGTGGACTCCCAAGGGCGTCCTGGCGATCCTCGGCGGCCTCGTGCTCCTCGGGATGCTCGCGCTGGTCGTGGCCTACCTGGTGATCCCGGTGCCGGACCCGAACGAGAAGGCCCAGGCGCAGACGTCGATCATCTACTACGCCGACGGCAAGACCGAGATGCACCGCTTCGCCGAGGTCAACCGCGAGTCGATCCCGCTGTCGCAGGTGCCGGTGCACGTGCAGCAGGCGATGCTCGCGGCGGAGGACCGGTCGTTCTACGACAACCCGGGGTTCTCGCCGACCGGCATCGCGCGGGCCGTGTGGGCTGCGGCGACGGGAGGGCCGACGCAGGGTGGCTCGACGATCACGCAGCAATACGTCAAGAACTACTTCCTCAGCCAGGACCAGACGATGGGCCGCAAGGTGCGCGAGCTCATCATCTCGATCAAGATCGAGCAGCAGCAGTCCAAGGATCAGATCCTGGAGAACTACCTCAACACCATCTATTACGGGCGGGGCGCGTCGGGCATCCAGGCGGCGTCGCGCGCCTACTTCGACAAGACGGCCGACAAGCTCACGGTCGGCGAGGGCGCGCTCCTGGCCTCGGTCATCCGCGCCCCGAGCCTGTATGACCCGGCGCTCGGCGCCCAGCAGGAGAAGAACGCCCGCGCGCGCGTCGACTACGTGCTCGACGGCATGGTCGAGAAGGGGTGGCTGACCGCGGCGCAGCGGGCGCAGGTGACGTTCCCCACGGTCGCCGAGGCCCGGGCCAATCAGGCCGCGTCGGGCCCCAACGGCTACATCGTCGCGATGGTCAAGAACGAGCTGTCGACCAAGATCGGCCTCTCCGAGGCGGAGGTCGATCGGGGCGGGCTGCGGATCACGACGACGATCGCCCGCGACGCCCAGACCGACGCCATCAACGCCGTCGAGCGCAACCGGCCGTCGGGCGGCCGCGGCGACGACGTGCGGGTGGGTCTGGCGTCGATCAAGCCGGGCGACGGCGCGATCCTCGCGATCTACGGCGGCAAGGACTACCGCACCCAGGCCTACAGCGCGGCGACGCAGGCGCAACTGCAGGCGGGGTCGACGTTCAAGGTCTTCGCGCTCGTCGCGGCGCTCGAGAAGGGCATCAGCACGCGCACCGTCCTCGACGGGTCGAGCCCGCAGTATTTCCCGCAGTTCCGAGGTGGCGACAACACCAGCGGCAAGGTGACGAACTTCGGCGGCGCCAGCTACGGGCGCCTCACGCTGCGGGACGCGACGGCCAAATCGGTCAACACCGCCTACGCCGAACTCAACATCGAGGTCGGGCCGAAGGCGACGCAGGACATGGCGGTGCGGCTGGGTCTGCCGGCCAACACCGCCGGTCTGTCGGACAACTACGCGAACGTGTTCGGCACCGCCTCACCGCGGGTCATCGACATGGCCAACGCGTATGCGACGCTCGCCGCCGGCGGCAAGCGCGTCGAGCCCTACATCGTCAAGGCCGTCACGTCCGTCGACGAGTCGTTCGCCGGCTGGAACGCCAGCCCTCAGGTCAGCGACGCCGTCAGCGCGGAGGTCGCGGCCGACGCGGTCGATGCCATGACCCGGGTGGTGCGGGAGGGCACCGCGGTCGGCGCGCGGGCGCTGGGCCGCCCGGCCGCCGGCAAGACCGGCACGACGACGGAGAACAGGGCGGTGTGGTTCGACGGGTTCACCCCCCAAGCCGCGACCGCGGTCGCGCTCTACCTGCCGGACAAGGACGGCAATGCCCAGCCGCTGCAGGGCATCGGTGGCCGCTCGGAGCTCACCGGCGGGTCGTATCCGGTGCAGATCTGGACCGCCTTCATGCAGGGCCTGCTCGAGGGTCAGCCGGTGCAGGACTTCCCCGACCGGGCGGGGGTCGGCGACTCCGACGTGCAATGGGAGCCGCCGGCGCAGACGCAGACCTCGTCGAGCGCCCCCGCGCCGACGAGCGAGTCGCCCTCCACGAGCCCGACGACGGCGCCGACGACGACCTGGACCCCGACGGACGGCCCGAGCGAGCCGACGCAGGAGCCGAGCTCACCGCCCGAGCCGAGGCCGTCGACGCCCTCGCGTCGGCAGCCCACCGCCACCCCCGAGGACCAGTCCGGCCAGGCGGGCCAGCAGGGTGGCGAGCAGGACGATGCGCAAGCGCCGGGCCGCAGTGGGCAGGAAGGCGTCGCCGAAGCCGGGGGCGCGCAGACGGCCGGTCGGGGCGGTTCGTCCGCGCGGCCGGCGGGACGTGAGGCCACCGCCGACGCAGGTGGTGCCGCGCCGCAAGGGCGTTGACCCGCACCGGCTTAGGCTGACCACATGAGCGCCCCGAGCACCCGCGGCACCCTCGACCCGGCCCGCGCGAGCGTGCCTAGCGACGCGGACCCGTTGGTCGCGGCCGCGTCGGAGGTCATCGGCGGCCCGCTCGGACGCCACGCCCAGGTGCGCACCCGCCGCTGGGGCGGTCGCGGGCCGCGCCGCCGCCTGACCGTGCTGCCGTCGCGCCCGATCGCGGCGGTGCTCGCGTTCTTCGCCGCCGGGCTCGTGGCCTTCGGCGTCGTGCAGAAGGGCTACTGCCTGACCAACGGCTGGGGCGGCGCCGAGGTCTTCTGGCACGCCTGCTATTCGGATCTGCCGCGGCTCTATGTCACCTCGGGCCTCATCACGGGCTCCCTGCCCTACTCCGAGGCGCCCGGCAGCCTCAACCAGCCGGTCGGCACGGGCCTGCTGCTGTGGGCCCTGGCGCAATTCGTGCCGGTGGGCCCCCGGGAGGCGACGTGGTTCGTCGGCCTGTGGGCGGTGGTCGCGGCGCTGCTCGCCGCCGGTCTGACCGCGATGACCGCGGTGACGCTGCGGCGCGACCCGTGGCGGGCCGCGCAGGTGGCGCTGTGCCCCCTGCTCGTCACCGTCGTGCTCATCGGTCCGGAGCTGCTCGGGGTCGCCCTCGTCGGGCTCGGGTTGCTGCTGTGGTCGCGGGACCGCATGGTCTGGGCCGGTGTCGCCTTCGGCCTGGCCATGTCGGCGCGTTCCTATGCCGTGTTCGTCGTGCTCGTGCTCGTCATGATCGCGGCCCGGGCCGGCGTGCTGCGTCGGGCCGCGCGGCTCGCCGGCACGGCGCTCCTGACGTGGCTGGCGGTGCTGCTCGCGGTCGGCGCCGCCGGAGGGTCGGCCGTGCTCACCCCCTACCGGTCGTGGTTGGCGGCGGGGCCGGAGTTCGGTGCCCCGATCTATCTGCTGCAGCTGGCGCGGGTGGAGCTGCCGCTCGGCGCGGTGACGGCGGTCGCCATCGCGGGATGGATCGTCGCCCTGCTCGTGGGCGCGGTCTGCGTCTTCGTGCCGGCCCGGCGGCCGGCCGTCGCCGAGGTGCTCGTCGTCGTGCTGGTCGTCGTGTTGCTGACCGGCAAGTCGATCCCGGTGCAGGCCACGCTGGTGCTCGTGCCGATCGTGGCGCTCGCCCGGGTGCCGTGGCGCGACGTCGTCGTCTGGTGGGGCGCGGAGACGTGCTACTTCGTCGCGGTGTGGCTCTATCTCGGCGGTCAGGACGACGCGGCGCGGGCGCTGCCGGCGGGGTGGTATGCCCTCTTCCTCGCGCTGCGCTGCGCTGCGCTGGCCTACCTGGCCGTCGTCGTGCTGCGGTCGGCGCTGCGTCGTCCGGCGGCGCCGACGCCGGACGAGCTGCTCGCCGCCGAGTTCGAGTCGGCGTCCGAGCCTGGGCCGGGCGAGGATGCCGGCGCGGAGTTCGAGACCGACGAGCGGGCGCTCGCAGCCCGCGACGACCCCGACGACGTAGCGGGTCCGGCCGCGGGCCGGCCGGACGCCCTCGTGGCGACCTTCGGCTGACCCCGATCCGGTAGCAGGTCCGCGGCAGGTGCCGGGACGCGGCCGTTGTCCACAGGGTTCGTCGACGTCGGGCTGCGTCCACAGCCACCGCGGACGATTGGGTGCGGACCCGCCCCGGCCGTTACCCTGGGGAACGTCCCACTGACACGCGCCGGGAGTTCTTCCGGCGGGCATCAGCGGCGCACCCGACCTCCGGCCGGATCGCGCGCGGTCGATGCCGCGGGTGAGGTCAGTCCAGCTGAGGTCGATGCCGCAGACGGCTGCTCTCGCGCGGGCGTGTCGTGGGCGACGCAGCATGACCCTTCTGTCACGGGCACACCGTGACCGCACAGACCAGAGGAGGTGGGTTACGCAGCATGCGTCAGTACGAAATCATGATCATCGTCGACCCCGAGGTGGACGACCGTCAGGTGGCCACGACGCTCGAGCGGTTCCTCGCTGTCATCACCAATGACAAGGGCACCATCGACAACGTGGACGTCTGGGGGCGTCGCCGTCTCGCCTACGAGATCAAGAAGCGCGCCGAGGGCGTCTACGTCGTCGTGACCTTCACGGCGGAGCCGGCCACGGCCAAGGAGCTGGACCGTCAGCTCGGGCTGTCGGAGCAGATCCTGCGCACCAAGCTCATCCGGCCCGAGGCGGCCTGACACCGAGCCTGGCGCGACCGACCCGGCGCGCGCCCCGACACCACAGCCCCACCCCCCTGAGAGAGGCAGTCCCCATGGCCGGCGAAACCCAGATCACCGTGATCGGCAACCTCACGGCCGACCCCGAGTTGCGCTTCACCCCCTCGGGTGCGGCGGTCGCGAACTTCACGGTGGCGTCGACGCCGCGCACGTTCGACCGTCAGAGCAACGAGTGGAAGGACGCCGAGACGCTGTTCATGCGTTGCTCGGTGTGGCGTGAGGCGGCGGAGAACGTCGCCGAATCGCTGCAGCGGGGCGCGCGGGTCATCGTCAGCGGCCGCCTCGTCTCCCGCTCGTGGGAGGACAAGGAGAGCGGCCAGAAGCGCTCCGTCATGGAGATGCAGGTCGACGAGGTCGGCCCGTCGCTGCGGTATGCGACCGCGAAGGTCAACAAGACCCAGCGCGGTGGCGGGGGTGGCTTCGGTGGCCAGGGTGGCGGTCAGGGTGGTTTCGGCGGTCAGGGCGGTCAGGGTGGCTTCGGTGGTCAGTCTCGACCCGACTCCGACCCGTGGGCGACCGGCTCGTCCGGCTCGCAGGGTGGTGGTCAGTCGCAGGGTGGTCACGGCGGCCAAGGCGGTCAAGGTGGCGGCGCAGGCTGGGGCAACGCCCCGTCCTACGACGAGCCGCCGTTCTGACCGGGCTCGACAGGGCTCGATAGGGCTCGATAGGGCTCGGTAGGGCTCGATAGGTCGGTGCCCGCCAGGCACGGTCGGCCAGGCTCACCTCCGGCGGCGCGCGTGCGCACCGCCGAGCGCCTCACCGCCAGGTGAGCGCGCATCTCATTGCAGTTAGACCCATCCCGGGGCCGGAAGCCCCGGGCTCTCACCAGGAAGGGAGAGCACCACGATGGCCAAGCCCGTTGTGCGTAAGCCCAAGAAGAAGGCGAACCCGCTCAAGGTCGCCAAGATCGAGAACATCGACTACAAGGACACCGCGCTGCTGCGCAAGTTCATCTCCGACCGGGGCAAGATCCGCGCCCGTCGCGTCACCGGTGTGTCCGTGCAGGAGCAGCGCCTCATCGCCAAGGCCGTGAAGAACGCCCGCGAGATGGCCCTGCTGCCCTACTCGAGCTCGGCTCGCTGAGCCTGCCGGCACAAGGAGGAACGATGAAGCTCATTCTCACCCACGAGGTGTCCGGTCTCGGTTCGGCCGGCGACATCGTCGAGGTCAAGGACGGCTACGGCCGCAACTACCTGCTGCCCCGCGGCCTGGCCACCCAGTGGACCAAGGGCGCGGCCAAGCAGGTCGAGGAGATCCAGCGTGGCCGCGCGGCCCGCGAGCTCAAGAGCCTCGACGAGGCCAAGGGCGTCAAGGGCCAGCTCGAGGCCAAGGTGCTGCGCATCCTCGCGCACGCCGCGGCCGGTGGTCGGCTCTTCGGCGCCGTCACCCAGGGTGACGTCGCCACGGCGGCGGCCGAGGCGGGCGTCGCGATCGACAAGCGTCGCGTGGAGTTCCCGACCCCCATCAAGGCGGTCGGCGACCACCAGGCGACCGTCGCCCTGCACCCGGAGGTCAAGGCGACGATCAAGCTGCAGGTCGTCTCCGGCTGACGCCGTTCTCGACCCGCGCCAGGGCCCGCACCGATGCCGGTGCGGGCCCTTTGTGCTGTCCAACAAGTTACTTTGTAAGGACATTTGGTTGACAGGCTGATTGCACTGCCGGTTGAATGGGTCCGACGCACCATCCCCGCCGACCTGCCCACCCGACCTCATCGCGGAGGAACCATGACGATCGCCCCCAGCCGCACCGACAGCCCGCTGCTCACGATGACGCAGACGACCGACACCGTGCTGTGGAACGACTCCGCCGACCCGGTCGAGCTCAAGCAGTCCATCGAGTTCGGCGCCGTGGGCGCCACGTGCAACCCCGTCATCGCGCTCGCGTGCATCAAGGCCGACCTGCCGCGCTGGACGGCCCGCATCCGCGAGATCGCCGCCGAGCGCCCGACCGCTGGGGAGTCCGAGATCGGCTGGCAGATCGTCGAAGAGGTCTCCCTCGACGCGGCCCAGCTCCTCGAGCCGGCCTTCGAGAAGTATCAGGGCGTCAACGGCCGCCTCTCGATGCAGACCGACCCGCGCTTCCATCGCGACGCCCAGGCCCTCGCCGACCAGGCCGAGCACTTCAGCAACCTCGCGGACAACATCATCGTCAAGATCCCCGCGACCAGGGTCGGCATCGAGGCCATCGAAGAGGCCGCCTACCGCGGCGTCACGATGAACGTCACCGTCTCCTTCACCGTGCCGCAGGTCGTCGCCGCCGCCGAGGCCATCGAGCGCGGCCTGCAGCGCCGCGAGGCCGAGGGCAAGCCGGTCGAGAATCCCGGGCATGTCGTCACCCTCATGTGCGGCCGCCTCGACGACTGGATGAAGGAGTGCTACGCGAACGAGAAGCACGTCTTCGACCCCGGCTACCTGGAGTGGGCCGGCGTCGCGGCGTTCAAGAAGGCGTACGGCATCTTCAGGGAGCGCGGCTTCCGCTCGCGGCTGCTGTCCGCCGCCTACCGCAACGGGCTCCAGTGGACCGAGTTCGTCGGCGGCGACGTCGTGCTCTCCCCGCCGTTCGCGTGGCAGCAGAAGTTCCAGGCCAGCGGCATCGACCCGCAGCCGCGCATGGACATCCCGGTCGACGCCCAGATCGTCGAGACCCTCTACGCGAAGATCCCGGACTTCCGCAAGGCCTACGATGTCGACGGCATGACCCCGGCGGAGTTCGACGACTTCGGCGCCACCCGCAAGACGCTGCGCCAGTTCCTCCAGGCCGACGCCGACCTCGACGCCCTCGTGCGCGACGTCCTCGTCCCGGCCCCCTGATCGCCGCCACCCGCGATCCCACTTCAGCCAAGGAGACATGACGATGACGTCATCCGGTAGCCGGACCGTGCGGCTCACCGTGGCCCAGGCCCTCGTGCGTTTCCTCGCCGCGCAGTACAGCGAGCGCGACGGGGTCGAGCAGCGGCTCGTTCCGGGCATGTTCGGCATCTTCGGGCACGGCAACGTGGCCGGCGTCGGGCAGGCACTGCTGCAGTCACAGGTGCAGGCCGAGGAGCGCGGTGGCGGGCACAGCGTCACGCAGCGGCCGGTGACCGACCCCGCCGACGGGGAGCTGCCCTACTACATGGCCCGCAACGAGCAGGGCGCGGTCAACGCGGCGGCGGCGTTCGCCAAGACGACGGACCGGCTCCAGGCGCTCGCCGTCACCGCCTCGATCGGGCCGGGCTCGACGAACATGGTGACGGGCGCCGCGCTCGCGACGACCAATCGCCTGCCCGTGCTGCTGCTGCCCAGCGACATCTTCGCGACCCGTTATCCCGACCCGGTGCTGCAGCAGCTCGAGGACCCGCGCAGCCTCGACATCTCGGTCAACGACACCTTCAAGCCGGTGTCGCGCTTCTGGGATCGCATCAACCGGCCCGAGCAGCTCATCCCCAGCGCGCTCGCGGCGATGCGGGTGCTCGCCGACCCCGCCGAGACCGGCGCCGTGACGATCTGCCTGCCCCAGGACGTGCAGGCGCAGGCCTACGACTGGCCGGAGGAGTTCTTTCACCGGCGGGTGTGGCACGTGGCGCGTCCGGTGCCCGAGCCGGCGGCGCTCACCCGCGCGCTCGGTGCGATCCGCGGGGCGAAGAAGCCGCTGGTCGTCGCCGGTGGCGGGGTCATCTACTCGGGTGCCTCGGAGGCGCTGCGCGAGTTCGCGACCGCGACCGGCATCCCCGTCGCCGACACCCAGGCCGGCAAGGGCGCGATCAACTGGGATCACCCGCTGGCCGTCGGGGGCGTTGGTTCCACGGGAAACAGCGCCGCCAACGCCCTCGCCCGCGAGGCCGACGTCGTCATCGGGGTCGGCACCCGCTACAGCGACTTCACGACTGCCAGCCACACGATCTTCGCCAACCCCGACGTGCGCTTCGTCAACGTCAACGTGCTCGCGTTCGACGCGGCGAAGCACTCGGCGACGATGCTCGTCGCGGACGCCCGCGAGGCGCTGACGTCGCTGCGGGAGGGGCTCGGGGGCTGGCAGACCGACGCGGCCTACCAGCAGCGGGCGGCCGACCTCGACGCCGACTGGCAGCAGGTCGTCGACGAGTGCTACCACCGTGACCAGACCCCGCTGCCGGCCCAGACCGAGGTCTTCGGGGCGCTCAACGAGCTCATGGGCGACACGGACGTCGTCATCAACGCGGCCGGTTCGATGCCCGGTGACCTGCAGTGCCTGTGGCGGGCGAGGACCCCGCAGCAATACCACCTGGAGTATGCCTACTCGTGCATGGGATACGAGATCCCGGCCGCGATGGGCGTGCGGATGGCCAAGGGCGAGGAGGGTCAGGTCGTCGCGATCGTCGGCGACGGCACCTACCAGATGCTGCCGATGGAGATCGCGACGATCGTCGCCGAGCGGCTCAAGGTCATCGTCGTGCTGCTGCAGAACCACGGCTTCGCCTCGATCGGCGCGCTGTCCGAGTCGCGGGGCAGCCAGCGTTTCGGCACGAAATACCGCATGCGCAACGAGGCGACCGGCCGCCTCGACGGCGAGGAGGTGCCCTTCGACCTTGCCGCCAATGCCGCGAGTTGGGGCGCGAACGTGTTGCGCTGCCACGGGATGGCGGAGTTCCGCGAGAACTACGCGAAGGCCGCCGCGGCCGACGGGCCGACCGTGCTCTACATCGAGACCGACCTCTACGGCCCCAACCCACCCGGCTCGGCGTGGTGGGACGTGCCGGTGAGCCAGGTCAGTGAGCTGGAGAGCACGCAGCTGGCGAGCAAGGAATACGAGGAGGAGAAGGCGGCTCAGCGGCACTACTTGTGACGCCCGCGGCCGTGACCTATCCGGTGACCTGTCCGGTCGAGCTACCCGGTCGGGAGCCTGCCGATCACGTGGCGACCCGCACGGTCGCACCGGTGCGCAGGCTCTCGACCGCGGCGTCGGCCAGGGCGAGCGCCGCGCGACCGTCGGCGAACCCGGGTGTCGTCGGGGTGCCGGACTCGACCGCGGTGATGAACTGGTCGAGCTCGGCGCGGTAGGCCGGCATGTAGCGGTCGAGGAAGAAGTTGAGGTAGGGCGGCGCGACCTCGGTCGCGGTGGCCCCGGAGAAGCGCACGCTCGTCGGCAGCTGGTTGGCGGCCGTGAGCATGCCGAGCTCGCCGAACGCCTCGAGCCGCTGGTCGTAGCCGAAGGCGCACCGCCGCGAGTTCGTGATCGAGCACAGCGCCCCCGAGGCGCCGCGCAGCACGACGACCGCACCGTCGATATCGCCGGCCGCGGCGATCTCCGGCGAGACGAGCGTGGAGCCGGTGGCGCTCACCTCGACGACCTCGCCGAGGAAGAACCGGGCCATGTCGAAATCGTGGATCGTCATGTCGCGGAAGAGGCCGCCCGAGGTCGTGACGTAGGCGGCGGGCGGCGGCGCCGGGTCGCGGCTGACGATGACGAGTTGCTCCAACGCCCCGATCTCACCGGCCGCGACGCGGGCGTGGATGTCGGCGAAGGAGGGGTCGAACCGCCGGTTGAAGCCGACCATGACGCGGTCGGCCAGGTCGCCGAGCTCCCGTGCGCACGCATCGACGCGGGCCAGGTCGAGGTCGATCGGCTTCTCGCAGAGCACGGCCTTGCCCGCCTGGAGGGACCGGGTCATGAGGTCGACGTGGGTCGGGGTCGGCGACGCGATGAGGACCGCGTCGATCGCGGGGTCGCCGAGCACGTCGTCGACATCGGTGGTCCATGCAGTGCCGTACCGCTCGCCGACCTGGGTGGCCGCCTCGGCGAACGGGTCGTAGACCCGGGCCAGGGCGGCCCGCGGGTTGGTGGCGATCGAGTGGGCGTGCACGCGGCCGATGCGGCCGCAGCCGATGAGTCCGATGGTCAGCACGTGCTGCTCACTCCTTCGTGGCACGGGCGCCACACACGGTCGTGTGCGGGGCGGCAAGGGCCGGTGGCGCGTCCGGTCCCGGCGCAGCGAATGCTATCCCCGACCGCGGGCACTGGTCCGCGACGACCGGGCGTGACCTGCGCGACCCGCCCACCGGTAGCGTGACCTCTCGCCCCTGGGCGCCGGCCGCCCGCTGTGTCGGCCGCGCTCGTAGGCACCGGTCCCACCCCAGCACGACCTCACCGAACGCCACCAGCAACGAGGAGACCCCGTGGGAGTCAGCACGCTCGGCTTCCTCGCCCTGGCCGTGGGCGCCGTGCTCGTCGGCTTCTCGAAGACGGCGATCGCGGGCGCCAACACGGTGACGATCGTCATCTTCGCGATGGTGCTCCCGACCCGGGAATCGACGGGTGTGCTGCTCGTGCTGCTCATGGTCGGCGACGCGATCGCGGTCTGGACCTATCGCCGGCACGCCGACTGGGCGCTCATCCGGCGCCTGCTCGTGCCGGTGGCGCTCGGGCTCGTCGTCGGCGCAGCCTTCCTGGGCTGGGCGCCGGTCGTGCTGCTCAAGCCGGTCATCGGCGGCATCGTCGTCGTCATGACGCTCCTGCAGGCGTGGCGCATGTGGCAGGCGAGCCGCGCGAGCTCCCGGCCGCGGCGGCCCGGGGTGACCCCCGCCGGGCACGCGCTGACGGGCCGCGCCTTCGGGTCGCTCGCGGGTTTCACGACGATGGTGGCCAATGCCGGGGGGCCGGTCATGACCCTCTACCTGCTGCGGTCGAATCTCGAGGTGACCCGCTTCGTCGGCACGCTCGCGTGGTTCTTCGCGTGCGTCAACGTCGCGAAGCTGCCGTTCAGCATCGGCCTGGGGCTCGTGCGACCCCAGCGGCTGCTGCTCTGCCTGGCCCTCGTGCCGGCGGTCGTGCTCGGCGCGGTGCTGGGCCGGTGGCTCATCAAGGGCATCTCGCGCGACGCCTTCGAAAAGACCGTGCTGGTCGTCGCGGGGGTCAGCGGGGCCTACCTCATGGTGTCCTGACCGGGGCCGCCCCGTCCTCGCCGCTGCCGCCGTCGCCGGCAGCCGCCCCCGCTTCGGCGACATTGCGCCGGTTCGCCCGTACGGCGCGCGCGGTGAGCTGGTCGTAGATGGGGTCGCTGCGCAGCAGGGTGGCGACGAGCATCGCGGCGGCGCAGGCCCCGAGCATCGGGGGCAGGAGCGTCGTCGACCCCGTCATTTCGGTCGCGAGCACGATGCCCGTGACGGGCGCGCGCACGGTGGCGGTGAAGAATGCGGCGAGGCCGATGAGCGCGAGGGCCGTCGGGGGTGGGGCAAGGCCGGGCGCGAGGTGCACCCCGACGATGCCGACGGCGAGGCCGAGGTTGGCGCCGAGCACGAGCATGGGGGCGAAGAGGCCGCCGGGGGTGGCCGCCGCGTAGCTGAGCGCGCCGAGCCCGAACCGCAGCACGAAGACGCCGCAGGCGGCCGCGAGCGTGCCGTGCCCTAGGAGCGAGGCCTCCGTGAGGCCGTCGCCGGGCCCGACGAGACCTGGCGCGATCCATCCGAGAATGCCGACGACGACGCCGATGAGCGCGGCCCGCAGCTCGACCGGCCAGGTGCTGGCGTCGGACCGCGCGAGGGTCGCCATGACGCACCAGTTGTAGGCCGCGCCGAGCAGCCCCGCGAGCACCCCGAGCACCAGCACGAAGGGCGCCTCGACGAGCCGCGGCTCGGCGGCAAGCGGCACGTGGAACTCGGTGTCGTTGCCGACGAGGAGCCGGGCGGCCGCGAATCCGCCGGCCGAGGCGACGAGGGTCGCCAGCGTCGTGCGGGGGTCGAACCGCTTGACGAGTTCTTCGAGCACGAAGACGGCTCCGGCGATCGGGGCGTTGAAGGCCGTGGCGAGACCGGCCGCCGCGCCGCCCGCGACGAGCAGGCGCAGGTCGGCGCGCGAGCGACGGGTCAGTTTGGCGACGATGATGCCGATGTTGCCGCCCATCTGCACGCACGGCCCCTCGCGGCCCAGGGCCATGCCCGCCCCCAGCGAGAGCAGCCCGCCGACATACTTCACGGGCAGGATGAGGAAGCTGCCGGGCTCGGTGCGGCCCTCGACGACTGCCTCGACGCGCGGGATGCCGCTGCCCTCGGCGTGCGGCTCGACGCGGTGCACGAGCCAGGCCGCCGCGGTGACCGCGGCGACGCATGTCGCGACGTAGACCGGCGGGGCCCACCACGAGGAGTCGTGCGCCCACCCGGCCAGGCTCAGCCGCCAGCGCTGCGCGAGCTCGAGCAGGAGCCGGAAGCTCCCGGCCATGAGCCCGGTGAGGGCCCCGACGACGACGGCCGCGAGCGCGAGCCCCGGCAGCCGGCCTGGAGGATCGTCGGCGGTGGGCGCGGACATGGACCGCATTGTGTCAGCGCCACCCTGGGCCGCCGGCGCTCCGGTCGCGGGCTGCAGCACTGTCTCTTGGTGTCTCGAGGACGCCCGGCGGTGTTGCCCGCAGGCTGCGGATAGCTTCGGTGCACGTGGCGACGTGCAACCAGGTCGACCCACTCCAAGCGCTGGTGCGGACGCCTGCAGACACGGCGGACATGCGCGCGGCGGTGCGCAGGCGCGAGGCCGCGGTCTCGGCACCTGTTGGGCCCCAGGCTGGGACAACGCCTGGCGACGGCCACCCCACCGCGACTGGGCACCCGGTGGGCATGCCCGGCCCGACTGAAGGACAGGATCGAACGCGACGCAGCACGATGGGAGAAGTGTCTATTTGTGCTGACAAAACATTGACATCACGAGGCGAGGTCGAAAGACTGGGCCGGTCCGATGCCCTCCACCCTCGACAGGAGCCATCGATGAAGATCGCCCTCGACCCGACGCCCTTCCACCACGACTACTCGCTGCTGGAGCTGCCGGGCGTCGTCGCCGACTGCGGGTTCGAGCACATCCAGCTGACGCCGCACCGCGACATCACGCCGTTCTTCCGCCACCCCAAGGCCGACGACGCGCTGGTGCGGGCATTCAAGAAGGCGTGCGACGACGCGGGCGTCGGCATCGCGAGCGTCCTTCCGGTGCAACGTTGGTCGGCCCCCGACGCGTGGGCGCGTGAGGCCGCGGTGCGCAACTGGAAGCGGCTCATCCAGATCAGCGTCGACCTTGGCTGCCAGGTCATGAACACCGAGTTCTCGGGGCGCCCCGAGCAGCCGGAGGAGTCCGAAGCCGCCTTCTACACGTCGATGGAAGAGCTGCTGCCGATCATCGAGCGCGAGGGCCTCGACGTGCGCATCGACCCGCACCCGGACGACTTCGTCGAGGACGGACTGGAGGCCATCCGCGTCATCCGCGGCCTCAACAGCCCCAACATCGGCATGGTCTACGTGGCCTGCCACAGCTACCACATGATCCACCCGATGCGGCAGATCATGCGGGAGGCGGGCGACCTGCTGCGGCTCGTGCACGTCGCCGACACGATGGACCATCACCGCAGCCACGGCCTGCGTTACATCACCAACCCCCCGGGCAACGCCGTGCGCGTGCACCAGCACCTCAAGATCGGCGACGGCGACCTCGACTGGGCCGACTTCTTCGAGGGCCTGGGCGAGCTCGGCTTCTATGACCGCGACGACACCGTCATGTGCAGCTCGGTCTTCGCCGAGGACGAGAACGCCCACGAGGTGAGCCGCTACCAGCTGCGCACGATGACCGACTGGGTCGAGCGCGTCCGTAGCGGCGCGACGAGCGGCGGCGAGAGCGAGTGACCGCAGACGCCCCCGCCATCGGCGTGGCCGAGGCGGGGGCGTCGCGTCGGGTCGTCAGCAGGCAACCTCGCCGCGGATGAAGGCCTCGAGCTGGGCGCGGCCGAGGTCGTCGGGACGCTGCTCGGGCGGCGACTTCATGAGGTAGGCGGCCGGCGACAGCAGCGGGCCGCCGATGCCGCGGTCGAGGGCGATCTTCGCGGCGCGGATCGCGTCGATGATGATGCCCGCGGAGTTCGGGGAGTCCCACACCTCGAGCTTGTATTCGAGGTTGAGCGGCACGTCGCCGAACGCGCGACCCTCGAGCCGCACGTAGGCCCACTTGCGGTCGTCCAGCCACTGCACGTAGTCGGACGGGCCGATGTGCACGTTGCGGGCGCCCATGTCGTGCGACAGGTTCGACGTCACAGCCTGGGTCTTGGAGACCTTCTTCGACTCCAGCCGATCGCGCTCCAGCATGTTCTTGAAGTCCATGTTGCCGCCGACGTTGAGCTGATAGGTGCGGTCCAGCACGACGCCGCGCTCCTGGAAGAGCCGCGCGAGCACCCGGTGCGTGATCGTCGCCCCGACCTGGCTCTTGATGTCGTCACCGATGATCGGCACGCCCGCGGCCTCGAACTTCGCCGCCCACTCCGGGTCGCTGGCGATGAAGACCGGCAGCGCGTTGACGAACGCGACACCCGCGTCGATGGCGCACTGGGCGTAGAACTTGTCGGCCAGCTCGCTGCCCACCGGCAGGTAGGAGACGAGCACGTCGACGTTCGCCTCGTTGAGGGCGGCGACGACGTCGACCGGCTCGGCGTCGGACTCGGTGATCGTCTCGTTGTAGTAGCGCCCCAGCCCGTCGAGAGTGTGGCCGCGCTGCACGACCACGCCCGTCGGAGGCACGTCGGCGATCTTGATCGTGTTGTTCTCCGAGGCGTTGATCGCCTCGGAGAGGTCCATGCCGACCTTCTTGCCGTCGACGTCGAACGCCGCGACGAACTCGACGTCGCGCACGTGGTAGTCGCCGAAACGCACGTGCATGAGGCCCGGGACGGTCGTGTCGTCCTGGGCCTCCCGGTAGTACTCGACGCCCTGCACGAGGGAGCTGGCGCAGTTGCCGACCCCCACGATCGCGACCCGAATGGAACCCATGTCTCGCCTTTCCTGGCAGCCACGCGCGGCTGCGGCACCGCGGGGCCCGGGTGGCCCCCAACGTCTCGCAACGCTACAAAGGTGCCCCTTTGTCAGGTCGCGCCGGGTCGCGTCGCGAGACGCTGGTCCGCTGGCCAGCGACGATGCGAGCGGTGAACTACTCCGTCCTCACCCTGCGCTGCATCATCGTCAGCGCTCGTGTCCAGTGGTCGCGCTTCCTCGACTCCGCTCCGGGCGAGGACTACGCAAGCTCCGTCCTCACCCTGCGCTGCATCATCGTCAGCGCTCGTGTCGATTGGTCGCGCTTCCTCGACTCCGCTGCGGGCGAGGACTACGCAGGCTCCGTCCTCACCCTGCGCTGCATCATCGTCAGCGCTCGTGTCCGGTGGTCGCGCTTCCTCGACTCCGCTCCGGGCGAGGACTACGCAAGCTCCGTCCTCACCCTGCGCTGCATCATCGTCAGCGCTCGTGCACCGTGATGTCGAAGGCGTACTGATCAGCCCGATAGCAGTGGTCGCCGAACTCCACGGGCGTGCCGTCGGCGTCGTAG